>CAYQCA010000001.1:0-36842 GCA_964415835.1 uncultured Clostridium sp.
TTTGTGTGTATATTACTGTTTCATCGAAAGCATATTTACAAACAAGCGGTATGCGCCGGGATTCATAGCCTGCTGGATCTGACGGTACCAAACTACTGAAGTGTATGTGTAAATACCCTTTCCGTAGTTTGTTGTCAACCACTGTCCGTCTTGTGGACTGTCCTGAAGTCCTGTGTCATAGGAGGAAATCAGTTTTGTGTAATGTGAGTCAGCTTGTGAAATGTTGTATATACTACGTTCCTGAACCCATCCATCCCAGTCTGATGCAACAATCTTGTTTGGTGTATTGAATACTTGATTTTCAGGAGCCAGAATCTTAACAGCTGCATCTTCTTCAACTACACGCCATGTAAGGGTTGGTGTTCCAACAGTTAATGGATATGGAGCAAGGCTTGGGTTCCATCTGTCAGCAGCTGAATTCTGACTGTAATTTACAATCAGGTTACCGCCGTTCTTAACAAATTCTAATAATCTGTTATTTGCAGTCAGGAGCTGGTCACTATCTCTGTAGGCACGAATTCCTAGTACGATGGTATCAAACTTTGAGAGGTCGCCATACATTACATCATTTCCACCGATAACTGTTACGTCCATACCAATTTGATCAAGGTATTTGTAAACTTCATCTTTACCTGAATCAAAGTACCCAACCTTCAGATTCTCAGGCAGGATTACGTTTGCAGCCTGAACTGTCAGAGCAGAAGGGTATAGATAATATGTGCGTCCGATATGTGAGTATTCTATAATTTGTACAGTCTGATCGCTAACCATGGTAGAACTTGTTGCTTTAGCGTTAATTACAAATCTTTCCTCTTTAAGGTTCTCAGGAGGAGTAATTGTAAAGTTTGCGGTCTTGTTTTGGTTACTTCCTGTAAACTCAAGTGTTACCTGTTTTGGAGATATAGTCCAGCCAGCCGGTATATCAAGTGTTACTGTAGTTGATGTATTACCGGTTACATATGATCTTACACCAACGGTTACAGGTATTTGTGAGCCCTTAACAGTTGTATTCAGAACATAATTTTCCGGTGATAATTGTAATGAGTATTCAGGCATTACAGCAAACAGCTTACTTGGTTCAACAACCATCTCTGACTGAACACCATCAACCTTATAGCTGACAGTAGCTGTCATAGGAGCCTCCTTATAAGGATGGAAGTTGGCTGCATCCTTTGGTATGGTTACATTGAACTCATATGTTAATGTAGAATTAAAATCTATTTTAGACGCTGATGTTACCTTAGGAGCTGCAACAACCCAGCCTTCAGGTGTATTAAGCTTAACATCGATATTCTTTAAGTTGCTCTTGCCGCCATTGTACAACTTGACTGTTACTTTTGTACTCTGGCCTTGAGCTACTTCATATGAGGCAGGTGTTACTGTTGCAATAAGGAGTGAACTCTGTGCACTCACTTCATAGAGCTGAGAAAGCTTTGTTTTAAGTCTGAAAGTAAGATCATACTTGTCATCTGCTGAAAGGTTTGATGCACTGATTACTTTAAGTCCATTATTTACATCAGCAATCATTTTGTGAACTTCTGTAGTAACTTCTATAGTATTTGGATAAGCTTCAACTATATCATCAACATCTGCCTGCAGTTTATTAAGCATTCTGTAAACTGACTTGGTAGTGTGATAGCTTGCTGCAAGATCAGTAAATGTCATTGGTATACCATCAAACATATCTTCTTCTTTATCTTTAGGCATAGGTAATTCTGAAGATATCAGCTTATGGTAGGATGCTCCGATTGTACTTGCATCAGTTACTCTACCCATACTTTGAGAGATGTGCATGTAACGTGAGTTTTCACCAAACTGTTGATAAGTGAGTCCTAATATTGGATTGAACAAAGTGTAATCCATTTTTGCAGTGTAATCTTTGTCTGTACCTGTGTCATACAGCTTCTTAGCCTGGTATGGCTTTAAGCCTTCTTTTGTTATCTGCTCAGGATATGCATTTGGATCAGCAGCGAGTTTGAAAGCATCAGCAGTAATAATGTTTGTAGCCTGGTGCTGTCCATGCTCTGTCATAACATTATTTGCTGAATTGAATACAACGTCAGGTCTGTATGTACGGATGGCACGTACGAGACGTTCAGTAATCTTATCCTCGTCCCAGATAGCAAGAGCTTCTTCTCCGCGCTTTGAGAAGCCGAAGTCAGTTGCAACACCATCGAAGTCTTCATCGAGGATTACTAATGTAGTTCCGATCATATCAGTAGCTTCCTGAAGTTCTCTGGTACGCAGAGCACTATATGCGTTACTTGTTTCACTACCGATGGCATTCTGTCCGCCTGCACCACGGGTTGTAATTGCTGCGATAGTTTCTGCACCTTTTTCAAGCAGGCAGTAAGCCAACAATGCGTTGCGCTCATCATCCGGATGTGCACCGGTATCCATTATTGTTGCAACACCCGTCAATTGCTTGATAGCCATCCATAGCTGTTCAGCACCTCTGTTGTTTGAATTGAGGGCAGCAGAAGAAGGAAGGGGAATCATAATTGTTGCCATTAATGCTAGAGTGACTGTTAGAGCTAACGCCCGAGTAAATTTTTTACCCATTTTCATTACAAAATCTCTCCTCTTTTTTTATATTTCTGTAGCTATTTGGAGCTTCTTCAGTTCCAATAGCTATAGCAGACTGATAAATAATTAATAAAGTTAATTAAAAAACTATATTTGATACTTTATAATTAATAAACTTAATTAATTAATAATACAAAAAGCTAGTAAAGCAGTATAATGTTGGCGATTTTACATTTAAACTTTTTTATTAAATTTTTCTCATGTTGTGAAAATATTTTGAATGTAATTATTTGTTATCAAATATGAAGTCCCAATAATACCAGGTTCATCACACTTGCGTAAATTTATGCTAACACTTAACGGTGATAACTTACTAAAATTATCTGAAACGGCTCTAACAAGATTTTCTCCAAGCATATCAACAACAATACCTCCAAGAACAATCTGGTTTACGTCAACAATACTTATAATGTTAAGAATAGTTCTGCCGAGGTAAGGGGCAATATAATCAACTATTTCGTCAATGTCTGTTTTTTTACTGATTCTGGTCTCAAAATCCTTGAATTTACAGGATAAAGCCTGAAGGTTTATAAGTGACTCCAAAGAGCCTGGTTTGCCTTCGGAAGTCTGAAAATTCGCATCATATACCAGGTATCCGATTTCACCTGCAACGTAGTGCTTTCCAAAACGTAATTCACCGTCTAAGATGATACCACTTCCAAGGCCTGTTCCAAGAGATATATAAACCAGATCTTCCTTACTCAGTTTTCTTCTTGTATATTCACCAATAGCAGCCGCATTAGCATCATTATAAACAAAAACCGGAATATTGAGCTTTTGCTGTATTTTTTCTATTATTACACGTAATGGATAAGTGTTTACCCCAACCAGAGGACCGAATCTTATCTCATCACTGTCAAAGTCTACCGCACCGGGTAATCCTATACCCATTCCATGAATTTTATTTTTTGGTATTTTTGCTTCACTTATAAGTTCCTCCACATGTTCAATTAATACATGCGTTATAACATACTCAAAATCATTTTTTACATGAATAGTCTTTTTAATAAGGATTTCATTGTTTACATTAACAATACCGATTTTTAGGTAGTCACCTTCATAGTCAACACCGATTGAATAAGCAAAATTAGGATTGAATTTCAAAATTTGTGGTTTTCTGCCGAGGGCAGATTGGCCTTCGCCGGCCGTTATAATAAAACCTTTATCACAGAGATAATTTGTTATTTTAAGAACTGTAGGCGCGCTGATGCCAGTTATCTGAGCTATTTCCGATCGCGAAATTTCCCCGACAGATGCTATTAAATCGAATACTGTTTTACGATTCATATCTCTCAAATGTGATGCGATATAAGGTTTCATTTAACCTCCAAAGATTCAAACATTTATTAAGGATATTTATTAATTAAGTTAATTATATATTTGCTTATTGACTTTTGTCAACACTATAAATAAAAATTAATAGAGGTATAATAATAGTTGTGAAAAATTTATTCTTTAGGAGATTATATGAAAAGGCTATGTTTTTTAATATTATTGATGATTAATATATGGATTATGGTGGGTTGTAATAACAGTGTTCAAGAACAAAAACATTTAGAGGTCAACGCTTCAAGCAGTTCAGTGACATCAAGTATTACAGAAGCTTCAGGTACCGCACAAAATCCATCAATTATATTATCCTCGGAATCAAGCGTCACTCCTGCTAAGGATACTCAGAAGCCAGAGAAGCAAGCGGAAAAGGAGAAAAAAGAAGAGAAAGAGAAGCAAGATAAACCACTATCCGGCTTTACAGTATGCGTTGATGCCGGTCATGGCAAGACCTCCGGGAGAAATAGTCAAAAAGAGCCTGTTGCGCCTGCTTCTAAAATTATGAAAGCTGCCTATGCCAGTGGAACGGTGGGTGTATTTACCAAAATTTCCGAAGAAAGCTTGAACCTGACCGTATCAAAGAAACTAAAAACAGCATTGTCAGATTTGGGTGCCAATGTAATTATGATCAGAGAATCCAGCCAGTGTGATTTAAGCAATATAGACCGGGCTGAATTATGGAATGCATCAGGGGCTGACTTAACCATAAGAATACATGGTAATGGCTCGGATAATAGCAAGGCCTCCGGCGTGCTTATGATGGTTCCCGGAGATAAATATATAAAAGATAAGGATATGCTGAAAAAGAGTGAAATGGCCGGTCAGATAATTCTGGATAAGGTTATCGAAAAAACCGGGGCAAAGTCACAAGGAATGGTAAAAAGCACTGAGCTTACCGGATTTAACTGGTCTACTATTCCGGTGGTTTTGCTTGAAATGGGATTTATGACAAATGTAGAAGAGGACAAGCTTTTAAATACCGAAGAATATCAGGATAAGATTGTAAAGGGAATAGTAGAAGGTGTTGAAAAATATCAAACATCACTATATAAAAAGTAATACGGAGAGAATACTCAAATTTGTAATTTTTGATACTCTCCGGGTGTCATTTTGTAATGTTGCTTGAACACATAATGAAAATGCTTGATATTGCTGTAGCCGCAATCTCTGGATATCGAAGAAATCTTTTTATTAGGGTCTTGTTTGATTTGCTTTACAGCATATTCCATTCTGCACTTTGTAATATATTTTATATAGGATTGACCCTCATATTCTCTAAAAATATTACTTAGGTAATTGGTAGACACACCTACATGGTCAGCTATCTGCGATAGTGAAATAACTTTACAGAAGTTTTCGTTAATATAGTTTTTACAACGAATATAGTGAATATAAGCAGAATTCTCAATGTTTTTTTCCCCTGAATCATTTTTTAAAAGGTTCACTATATTTAAAATATGTGAAACATCAGTCAACGTGTTGAATTCTGTTTCATTTGTCAGCTCATCAATGAGAAGATTGAAGGATTGATGATACCAGCTTGGGTTAGTAAGCTCCTCTCTGATTGCCTTATGTAGAGCTGATAAGAGTTTGACAGATAAGATAACAGCTTCTTTTTTACCAAAATTCGTACATGATGAAAAATAGTTCGTCAATGAGCTTTTAAAAGCTTCTGAAAGACTCAGATTGAACTCGTTTATTACATTATTCAGATAAAGAGACATAGACTTTAGTTGCTCCTGATCCTTTATACCATAAAAATAGATGCCACTTTGAAAATGGATCAACTTATAATCCAGAGCGCTTTGCGCATGCTTGAATGCCATATGAAAGTCATCAGTGGTGGCGATATCCTTGTAACAGCCTGCAGTAACTGAAAATCCTGTATTTACTATCATGAAGTTATTAATATATTCATAAATTGAGTTTGCAGTAATTTGAAGCTTATCTTGCTGTTCGGCTAAATACACAACAGTATTTTGAGAATCATCTAAATAGGCATAGGCATGATTATATTCTAGTATATGCTCATTTATAACCTGGAACATTATATAATTAAATACTTCGAAATCATCAAAGGGCAGCTTTAAATCCACCAGACACTCGATATCAAGTGAAAAGACCATCAAGATTCCACTGGTATGAACAGGAGACAGCTCATGCTTTTCTATAAGAAATGAAAGTGCCCTTTGCTGTGTTTTGTTATTATTTACAAGGGCTTGCAAATAGCTGTTCAGGATGTTTCTGTTATATTCACTGGCTATTGAGCCCAGAGTTCTGTAATTTTCCAGATCCTGTTTTCTTGTCATAAGCTTTGATTTAACAATTTCCAGTGTCTCAGACAGACTGCCGCTCTCAATGGGTTTTAAAAGATATTCGTTTACGCCGTATTTGATTGCTTCTCTGGAATAAGAGAACTCATCGTAACCCGATAAAATTACAATGAACTGATCTTCGTCATATTCACGAATCGCTTTGCATAATTCCAGGCCATCCATTTTAGGCATGCGAATATCGGTTATAACAAGATCGACAGGGTTTTTCTTTAAGATTTCCAGAGCATCCGAACCGTTTGCGGCCTCGTACCCGACATACCATTCGCTATTTATCAACGGAATATGAAGCCTCATATATTCACGAGTCATAGGCTCATCATCTACTATCAAAATTGAATACATAAATAAATACCTCCTTTTTTAAGGCAGATGAACAGTTACTTTTGTTCCTGTCCCCTTAACACTTTCAATTTTCAATCCATAAGCAATACCGTATGAGAGCCTGACTCTCGCATTTATATTGACTAAGCCAATTCCGTTATCTGGTTCTGCCGCCTCTGTAAGATGATTATAATCAGTATTGTTTAGTTTTATTTGTAATGCAGTCAGCGTTTCTTCATCGATGCCTAAAGCATTATCACTTATAAAAATATACAGACCACTGCTGTCTACATAATCATGGATTGATATGGTCGTTTTGTTCGGATTAACCTCACAGCCGTGAACGATACAGTTTTCTACTATAGGCTGAAGAAGCAGTGCCGGTATTGTTCTGGATAAGATATTTTCGTTTATATCAAAATCAAATTCAAGCCTGTCCATATATCTGTTTGATTGTATTTCCAGATATGCTTTCAAAAGTGATATCTCTTTTTCAATAGTTATAAAAGTGTCTACTTTTGTCATTGCTCTCATCAAAAAGCATGGCCTGTTTATATTTTCCACTGCGCTGGGAGACCGGTTGCATTGAATTTGCATACTGATCATATTGAGGGTATTATAAATAAAATGTGGCTTGATTTGATTTTGGAGTGCTGTCAGCTTCGCTTTGTTCTGAAGAAGATTTGCTTGATAAATCTCTGTAATTAACCTCGAATTTGTTTCCATCGTTTCATTGATTTTTATAATCATTTTGTTGAATGATCTGCCCAGGTAGCCGATTTCATCCTGCCGGGTGTCAGGAAATCTGACTTCCAGATTACCATTTTGAACCTGCTTCATAAGACTAATGACACTAAATAAAGGCTTCAAAAACTGTGATGAGAATAGTAAAAAAATTATTGTTGTTAACAGGAAGCTTAATAATACGGTAAATCCTGTTGTTAAGAGCGTATTTCGTGTCAGGGCATCAAGTTCCTCAGTTGAATTGAAGGCCAAAATAGACCATCCAAGATCCATACTTACTTTATTATATATGTACTTGCGGTCATTGACTGTAATATACTCGCTACCGGTTCCAGTTGGTGCATTTTTAATAAAACTATCAATTAATGATTTATCAGAGATAGTCGAGAATTGGGTCATATTGTTTTGATCCACAATAATCAAGGCACCATTTCTGCCTGTATTTACTTTGTCGCAAAAGGTTTTCAGTCCATTGACATTTGCATCAACCTTTATAATTCCTAAGCATCTGTTGCTGTTTCTCAAACTGTTTACTCTTTTTACAAAGGAAAAAACAGTGTATTTTGGATTTGTTATTAATTCTTCGGTATGTGATGGCACGAATACTCTTTCAGTACTCTGCATTGCTTCATTGTACCATCCAAGTTTGGAATATTTTACATTTGTGTCAACGCTTGCTACGTGTTTGCCACCACGGTAAATTTCATCGGCTAGTATATAAACGCTTAAAATATCCTGCCTTGGGGTTATCATAATATCATCAAGAAATCCTTCTATATTTCTTCTTTTCTCTAATTTTTCGAATTCAGTTTTCGGGATATTATCTTCAAGTATTTCTGTTAAAAATTCGTTTGAAAAAGTGGCCAGCATCAGCCGGTAGAGATCATCGAAATAGGTTTCGATATTGAACCCCAACTGTTCAATTGTCTGCTGCTTGTTATTATAGGTTTGTTCCTCGTATATTTTTATATATTGATTAAGTAATACTGTTGAAATAATACATGCTGACAATACAACAATAAACATTGTTGTTATAACAAGTTTAGTCTTTATGGAAAAGTTACTGAAAGGACTTAATATCTTTGACTTTAATCTCATTATATCACCTGTCCTGTGTTGTTAACTGTCTATAAAAAGAGTTTAGCATAGGGCAATTTGCTTTGCAAAGGATTAGTAAAAAATCGCACTCAATCGTATAAAAAAGGAATTTACAGTGAACTTGTATATCACATATAATTTAAGCATCATCAAGAGTATTAGTCAAAAAACATATCCTAAACAGTCGAAAATGTTTGGTTTCTAGAGCTAAACATATTGGCCATACCAAAAATAATTTTCAAGGGGGAATAATACTATGAAAAGAATACTTGCACTTAGCCTGTCGGCAGCTTTAGCAGTACTATCACTAACCGGCTGTGGAAATAAGGAAGATAGCTCCGCATCATCTTCAGCAGTACCAACGCAGAGCGAATTAACGCAAACAGTAAGCGAAATATCTCAAGCAAAGCCGGTGAAGCTTACTTTTCTTGTTGGTGATGTTGCTAACCAGGAATGGTTTGAAGGTAAGTTTCCTGAACTGATATCAGGTGATAATGATCAAAAGATTACTGTAGAAGTGGAATACCAAAAGGAAGCAACAAAAATTTTGCAGATGAAGGCTGCAACTAATGAAATTCCGGACTTTCTAAATCTCGGACTTCCGCAGGAAATGCTGGATCAAGGTAAATTCCTGGATTTATCAAACGAAGCCTGGTGGAATGATTTGTACCCTTCAGCAAAAGAGCTTTCAACTGATGTGAAGAGTGGGAAGAACTATGTGGTACCTCTGGCATCAAGTGCAGTAGGAATTTTTTATAACAAGGATATATTTAATGAGTTGGGATTGAAGCAGGCTACTACATGGGCAGACTTTGTAAAAAATCTTGAAGCTATAAAGGCAGCAAAACCGGATATTATTCCTTTTTATATGGGTGGCAAGGATGCTTGGAGCTTAAGCCATATTATGGAGTATACTCTCATGGGTGTAGCAAAGCAGACACTTGGCTATACAGGGTATGAAAAAGCAATGGCCGGAAATGACCTAGCAGCTTTAAAATGGGACGAAACTGAAACCGGGGTTCTTTCTATATTTGATAAGTGCATGCTTGAATTAAAAACAAAGGGTCTGATTAATGAGAACGTTGTCACTGCAACAGCTGACAATCAGGCAGATGTATTCGCAAACGGAAAGGCTGCTGTTATAAGCCAGGGTATGTGGGTACTGAGTGACTTAAAAGCAAAAAATGAAAATTTTAAATCTGTGGGATTTGCTCCATATCCAACCATTATAGATGGAACCAAAAACGTAGTTGGTGCGCCACTTGAAGGAACGATTGCCATATCTGCCTCCAGTAAGAATATAGATGCCGCAAAGAAGGTAGTAGAAATGATGCTTTCTGCCGATTCAGTCAAGAGCTTCTGTGAAACTAGATCAGCAATTCCGATCAGAAAGAACGTAGATGCAAACTGGTCCTTTATGAAAGATGATGTGAGCGCAGTGCTGAACAGTGATGTATATGCAGCAACATGGACCCAAAACCTTCCGGGTGCTTTTAACAGTGACGAAAATGGAAGACTTGTGCAAAACATATATGTCGGAAAATATGCTGCACCAGTTGATTTTGCAAAGGATTACCTGAAGATGTGGAACAGCGCATATGAGGCTGCAAACAAAAAATAGATTTTTGGGAACCAAAATTAAATGCGGATTATATTTTAATCCGCATTTAATTTAAAAACAATCTAAAAGCTGATTTTAATAAAGTATAACTTAAAGGATGTTATTTATGAGACTCTACCTAACTAAGAAGAATTTTGGTTTGCATAATCTTATGATCCTGCCCGCACTAATCCTTTTTATAGTATTTTTTATGATTCCGATTATCCAGGGACTGATACTGTCATTTACCGATTGGGACGGTTTTAGTGAAATAAACTTTATCGGTCTGGAAAACTTTAAATTTTTCTTTTCAGATGAACGTGCTATAAATTCAGTAGTTAACACCTTGATATTTGGGGCCAGTGGAACAATTCTTTTAAATATTTTTGGATTGCTTTATGCGCTGCTGCTGGACACAAACCTCAGAATGAATGGAGTTGTAAGGACTCTTGTATATATACCGAATATTATCAGTCCGCTTATTATGGGATACATTTGGATGCTGATTTTATCCTCTGAGAATGGAGTATTATTGGCAACTTCTAAGGTCTTAAACCTTCCATGGCTTTTTCATGACTGGCTTGCTTCTCCTAAAGCAGCAATAGTAGTAATTATTCTTATTAGTCTGTGGCAGGGCATAGGAGGAAACATGATGATATATCTTGCCGGACTGCAGAACATTTCAAGCGAGGTTCATGAAGCGGCAGTAATAGACGGATCAAATTACTTTCAGGAATTATTCTACATAAAAATACCTTTGCTTGGGCCGTCTATCAGAATAAATCTTGTTACAAACATTATCGGCTGTATGTCAATATTTGATATTATTATGTCTTTGACCGGAGGCGGGCCCGGCTTTTATACTGAGTCGCTGAGTCTGTTCATATACAAGCAGAGCACCTCAGGCAATGCAGGGTATTCATCTGCAGTTGCAATTATATTGTTCCTTATCATTTTGTTACCGGTTACTATTTCGTTTATTGCAACTAAACGTATGGAAGTTGATGCTTAGAAAGGAGAGTAATTTTGATGAAGAAGTACATAACTAAGGCTATACTATATATTGCAATAACAATAATTACTCTGTTTTCAATAATACCCTTTTTAATATTGTTACAGATTGTATTCAGCACTCCTCAGCAAATGTCTGAGAGTAGCGTATGGCATATTCCTGCGTTTTCAATGGCAAATATAGCTACTGCCTGGAAAAAATCGAATCTTGGGCATTCAATGATAAACTCCACTATTATAACTATTACTTCGCTGATACTGACGGTTTTTTCATCGTCGTCTGCCGGCTATGCTATTGCCAGAAATCCTAACAGAGTTCACTCAGCTATATATAATGTTTTTATTTTCAGTATGGCAATCCCGGGAATTATAAGCACTGTACCGCTTTATTTATTAATGAGATCAATAAATGCAGTAAATAGTCTGTGGGGAATGGTGATGCTATGTTCAACCGCAAGTCTTCCATTTGCTATCTTTCTTTATACAAGTTTTATCAGAGCTACACCCAAAGATATTGAAGAGGCTGCCATTATAGACGGATGCTCAAAGTTCTCGGCTTTTTGGAATGTCTTATTCCCTGTATTGAAGCCTATTACAGCAACAGTAATTCTACTGAACGCAATAAATTATTGGAACGAATATGGAAGAGCAGTATTCTTCCTGCAAAAAAAAGAAGTATACACAGTCAATCTTGCGATAGCTACATTTATTAATAAGTATAGCACCAATTGGTCGTTGATGGCAGGAGGAACAATTATTGCGATGATACCCCCGGTTGTTATATTCCTGACATTCCAGAAGTACTATATCAAAGGCTTAAGCAGCGGAGCGGTTAAAGGATAGGAGGCTCAAAATGGAGAAGAAAATAATTAAAACCTATAATACAGATCAGAATGAATTTTTGGCAGAAAGAATGTATTATCCGGTAAACAGCAGCTTTTCAGCATTGACAAGGGTAAATGCTTATGATACAAAACCATATCAGACAATGCTGGGTTTCGGAATAGCGGTAACCGATTCCTCCTGCTATATTCTGAACTCACTTGATAGTGATATCCGTGAAAAAATCATTAACGATATTTTCACGGATGCAGGGCTAAATCTTGGTATAGCAAGGGTAAGTGTTGCTGCAAGCGACTATTCAAAGGAGTGTTTCAGCTACAATGACGTACATGACGATATTGACATGAAGCACTTTTCTGTTGAACATGACAAAGAGTACGTAATCCCGGTACTAAAGGAAATCCTGACAAAAAGGGAAGACCTGTTCATTTTATCTTCAACCTGGAGTCCTCCAGGCTGGATGAAAACTGGCGGCGAAATGTGTGGAGGATGGCTCAGAAGCAAATATGCAGATGCATATGCAAATTACTATTTAAAATTTATACAGGCATATGCGGAAAATGGAATACATATCAGTGCAATGACACCGCAGAATGAAGTGGAGACCGACCAGGTATCACGCATGCCGGCATGCCTTTTGCACCCGGAAATTGAAATGTATTTTATTGAAAAAATGTCAAAACTGTTGAAGGAAAACAAGCTCGATACAAGGATATGGATGCTGGATCATAACTATATTCATTGGAACAGGGTAAAATGGATGCTGGATGATAAGGATTTCAGGCAGTATGTTGACGGAGTTGCTTTTCATTATTATGAAGGAAATGCGCAAATGCTTTCAACGCTTCATAACCTCCATGGTGATAAAGGCTTTCATATTACGGAGGGCGGTCCTGATATCGGCGAAAACTATGAAAAACAGTTCTGTGATTTTTCATTGACAATTACAAAAGCTATCAACAATTGGTGCAGTTCTATTACGGGCTGGAACGTCATTCTGGACGAATCAGGATATCCGAATATTGGGCCTTATAGCTGCGCAGGACTGGTAACCTATAACTCAAAAACAAGTGAAATAATAACGAGCGGACATTATAAGGCCTTAGCCCATTATAGTAAATTTGTCAAAAAGGGAGCTATCAGAATACATACCGAATGCATTTCATTCGGACAGGACAGCAATGCTGACAGAAAAATACCCGTACATTCAGCCGGATTCCTGAATCCTGACGGTTCTTTGGCAGTGGTGCTGACCAATCCGGGTGAAAAAGATGAAGTGATTTTGGATATACGTGGGATGCTATACAGAATACCTTTAAAAGGCAATTCAATCTGTACTGCAACACTGGAATAACGGGGGTGCTTTAAGTGTATATAAAAGAGGTTTATCCCGATAAGGCTCAATACCTGAAAGGAGAAACTGTACATATAATTGTTTCTTTACACCGGCCATTGTCCGATGGGCAGTTTTTACTTGCCGAAATCTGGTTCAACAATTATATTGAAGATACAATCAACATTAACACTGATGGTGGCACGATGTATTATTTGTGTCTCGGGGAATACTATGATAATTTTAAAGGCTATGGTGTAGTGGTTAGACTTGTTGAACAGGATATAACCGTCGAAACAGGTTCCACTGCTTTTGATGTTGTTGAAAATCATAATTTGGCAATACGTTACGGTTTCCTGTCAGATTTCTATGAACATGAGAAGGGTGACCTTTCTGACGTTGATACACTTAATAAATATCATATAAATTATGTACAGTTTTACGACTGGATGTACCGGCATGAAAAGCTAGTTCCGGATACCGACAAGTTTCAAGATCTGATGGGAAGGACTCTTGATTTGGAGGTTATTTGTGAAAAAATAGAGGCCTGTCATTGTAAAAATATGCAGGCTATTGCATATGGAGCAGTTTATGCGGCAAGTGAAGAATTCTATAAAGAACATTCAAGCTGGGGTCTTTTATCCGGGACAGGTGAGGTTTATGACTTTATTGGAAAGCTGAAAATCATGAGCCTTTCAGAGGATATTCCGTGGCACAGGCACATAATACAAGAGTACAGAAATGCAATTACAGAATGCGACTTTGATGGTATTCACTTTGATACCTATGGCGCACCTAAATGGGGGAAGACCAAGTATAAAGGCATAAGCTGTGAGGAATACCTGGAGGAGCAGTTCCCGGTTCTTATTAACAATACTAGAGAGTGCCTTGACAATCTTGGCCGGCAAATATCACTAATTTTTAATAATGTAGGAAACTGGCCTGTAGATTCTGTTGCACAATCAGGACAGGATGCAATGTATATAGAGGTATGGGACCCGTATAACAGCTTTGATGATATATCTCAAATCATTTGTAATGCGAAACAGCTTTCAAACAATAAACCTGTTGTTTTAGCAGCTTATATAAAACCTTTCCTGAAAGAGGAGCGGGAGCGTGCAGAAGCCTCTGCACTGCTTACAATGGCAGCGATTGTATCAAATGGCGCATATCATCTGGCCGTTGGTGAAAAAGACTGCATATTGATGCAGGCTTACTATGTTGACCATTACAAAATGAGCGCAAGTTTTACCTCTGTTCTTAAAAAATATTACGATTTTGCTGTAAGATACTCTCATTTGTTCTATGACAGCAGCCTGCGAAATGTTTCAAAAACTCATTGCTTTGGCGACAATTACGAATACAGGGCAATGAATTTCAAATGTTCAGTAAATGGTGAAGAGGACAGTGTATATGCCATTATCAGAGAAAACAAAAACATGAAACTTATTTCAATAATCAACTTGTACGGAAATGACGGGAACTGGAATGTTGGAAAAAATCGACCTCATGAAGTTAAAAACCTTATTTTTGAAATAAGTATATTAAAAAATATAAGATCAATTTATGCAATATCACCTGACTTCAAAGACTGCCAGCCGTTTGATTTGGAGCATTACACATTCGCAAAAGACGGTAAGAAATTTTTAACTTTTACTCTTCAAAGCTTGCTTTATTGGAGCAGCATTGTAATTGAATTTTAAAAACATTCTACTTGACCTATTCCTCTTTATAAAATAAAATCAATATATGCCATTTGAGGCAGAACTAAGGAAGTGATTAATTAACTTAGATTCTAATAAATTTATTATATAAGAGGTGCCGAATGGAAGCTAAAAAGCAAGCTGTAGAAGATGTTTTAGGTTTATTTGATGTGGATAAAGACAATATGATTAAAATAGCCATGCTGTTTAAACAAACGATGGAAGAGGGCTTAAGAGGGGAAGAGAGTTGTCTTAAGATGCTTCCGTCTTATATTGGGAAGCCTACAGGAAAAGAACAGGGTACTTTCATGACTATGGACATGGGTGGAACAAACTTAAGATGTACAAAGTTCAGAATCAGCAACGGGGATTTTGAAAATATTGTTGAGAAGAAAGTAAAGCTCATAGACAATGAAAATGGTTATGATTTAACTAAGTCAGATACAAATGCAAAGCAGCTATTTGGATTTATGGCAGAGTGCATGTCCAGTGTTATTGAGCCCGGTGAAAGTTTGTACTTGGGAAATACATTTTCATTTCCATGTCGTCAGGTCGGTATAAATGAGGCATACCTGATTCATTGGACAAAAGAAATAACAACTTCAGGAGTAGAAGGCCAAAACATTAATCAGCTATTGGCAGAGGCGCTTAAAGAAAGGGATATACATATTGAACCGGTGGCTATTTTGAATGATACAGTGGGTACATTGCTGGTTGCTATGTACAGTTATCAGGATGCAGACATTGGGTCTATTATGGGTACAGGTCACAACACATGCTATCTGGAAAACAACCATCCAGTTAACGGCGGCAAAATGATAGTAAACATTGAATCAGGAAATTATAATGTTGGATTACCGGTTACAAAATATGATGAGATTATAGACAGAAACAGTCATGTTCCGGGAGCACAGTTACTGGAAAAGATGGTTTCGGGATATTATATCGGAAGTCTTGTTAAAGAGGTATGCCTGGACTTATTCAATAACAAGGTATTGTTTGAGGAACCAGGTGTTGACACAATATCTTTCTTTAACCAGAACTTTAACGCACTTATGGTTGAAAACTTTATTCTGTGTCCTTCAAAGATAGCTGAACAGTATCATTGCTCTATAGAGGATGCTGAGGTTATAAAGCAGATATCACAGGCTATTCTAAAGAGAACTGTGCGTTTGGTTGCTACTTCTCATCTCGGAATTCTATTCCATCAGGAAAACAGTGGGACTGAAATAAAAAGTAAACACGTAATTGCTATTGATGGAACTATATATGAAAAAATGCCGGATGCTCCCAAGCTTATGGAAGAGGCTTTTGCCGATGCATTAGGGGAAGCTGCCGGTAACATTAAAATAAAGCTGGTCAAGGATGGATCTGGGCTAGGAGCAGCTATTGCTGCTGCTGTGGCAGTTACTCAAAAGTAAATAAATTATTTATAAAAAAATGGGATAATGCAAAATGAAAGAAAATTCATTTCGCGTTATCCCATTTTTATTCTGAATCGATGCGTTATAGAGTATCGGTTTAGATAAATTTTATATAAAAACTTGATATAGTCCCACAGCCAGCAGCAGTAAACCAGATATTAAAGTTGCTTTATCAGATGAGAATTTTGTGGCAAAATGCCTTCCTACGAAAGCTCCCAGAAGGATTGTTATCAGGCTGAATACCACTACGAAACTACTTAATGCATAAATATTGATACCGGTTATTCCGGCTCCGAAACCTGTACCGAGACAGTTTGCAGCCAGTGCAATACCAAGTGATATTGATTCTTTTAATGATATGTCACCGGAATAATCTTTATCTGCAATACTTGGATTATCCATTACAGCTTTTAAATTATCAAAGCATTGTATGCTGTTTTTATGGGATTCCACAGATTTTTTTCTATTATGTAAATGTTCGACAATTGTGTAGATGCCTATGAAACCTACAATAGCTCCCCCTATAATATTTCCCAGATGAGCCGGAATACAGTTTGTAAGCAAATTACCAATCAAACTGGATATTAAAGTTGCGATTCCGGAAAAGAGAGCAATGGAAAAATTAGACCTGAAGGGGACACTTATATTTCTAACTCCATAGGCAAGGCCTATTGCCATGTTATCAAGATTTGGTGCAATGCAAAGTAAAAAAATTGTTATAAAAGAAAACAAGTATAAATCACCTCACTAGGTCAGTATATGGCCAGGTGAGAAATTAGTTGCATGTCTAAACTTTTTTGTCTAATATTGAAAGAATTCTCTCAGCTGCAATCCTGCGGGCATTCGCCTCGCTTGTAAGCTGAAGAGCAAAAAGCCTGAGGGATGTTTTGTAATCTTCCTCACTAATTTGATCCAAAACAGTACGTAACTTTTCAGAGACCTCGCTGAATGCCTCATTCTGAAGTTTAGCCAGTTCTTCAAAGAATTCCTGATATTCCTGTTCATTGTCTATATTTTTTAAGGAGTTTGCAATCAGCGGTATAGGTAAAATCGGTTTTAACATAGACATTATATATAATGTAACCAGGTGGACCCGGTCATATTTTTTATTTACAGGACGTTTTAAGTAACCTTCTTTAACATAATTGTTCACCATACTGGATGTAATAACTTTATTTTTATCAACTGTTTCTCCAAAAATAGTGAGAAGTCTTTCCAGATAAGTAATTACCTGATCCATGTATAAGTCTATACTGGGGAATTGATTCCAGCTCTCTGTTTTATATGAGTTTACTGAATTATATAAGTCGTTAAATTCCTGTTTGGTTTTATTCCAATTATCATTACTCAAATGAATATCACTCCTATTAAATGGTTATGTTAATTATATCATACAGAACAGAAACTGCAACTGGTATTTAAAATGTCTAAATTTGAGTTTTGAAATTGGGAATCTATAAACAAAAATTAATTGTTATAATACAAATAACTATTGACAATACGACAAACAACATATAATATAGTTATTAAAACTAGATAATATGATTTTTGGGTATAAATAATAAAATTTGAGGTGATTTTAATGACTCTTGATAACAAAAACATTATCGTTTGGGGTGATTCCATTCTTAAAGGCGTTATTTTGGACGAGAAGGATGGAAAATATAAAGTAATGAGAAATAACAGTATTGCAAGTTTTGCAGAAATCACCGGGTGTTCTGTCAAAAACAACGCATATTTTGGAATGACATCTACTAAAGCACTAAATAGAATAAAGACATCCATAGATAAACAACTATTTGGTAAGGATGACATAGTTATTATAGAGTATGGAGGAAATGACTGCGATTTTAACTGGAGTGAAATATCCGATGAGCCTAACATCAGCCATTACCCAAAAACACCGATTACAGCGTTTAAGAACTCTCTGCAAAATATAATCGACGCTTTTAAAGAAAAAGGTGTCACACCAATTTTGATGAATCTTCCGCCCCTTGAACCAGAGCGCTATTTTGATTGGGTTTCCAGGGGACTGAGCAAAGAAAACATACTCCATTGGCTTGGAGATGTGGCAAAAATTTATCGTTGGCAGGAAGCCTATAATAGTGCTGCTGAATGGGTTGCAAGACAGAGCAATTGCAAGATTATTAACGTCAGAGAGAGCTTTTTAATAAGTAATGATTACAGTTCACAATTTTGTGCAGACGGAATTCACCCAAATGAAACAGGGCATAAGAGGATTCTCCAATCACTGCTTGACTTTGCTTTTTAAGCAACATTTATATCAATTGGTTAGCTAACAAAATAGTTATCATAATTAGTAACGGCTCATCTCAGCATTTTTTGCTGCCGCACACATTCACCGTCCTGGTTCATAGTGTGCTAAAATTAACATCGTGTTGATTTTACACCAAAAAATGCTTCGCTTCACCTACTAATTATGATAACTATTTTTACCTAGCTTACCAATTGATATAAATGTTGAAGCCGAAGCCGATTTCACCTCCACGTAAGCGGTATATTAAATCGGATTCTCAACCTCCGCCAGCTTTGCCTCGATCTGTTCAGTAGTTATTGAAGAAAGATAATTTGGTTTATATAATTGGGCATTTTTAAGCTTCTCAACACATTTTTCCTTGTCACCCAGCTTTTCATATACAAGGGCATAGTCATAATAGGCCTCAGGAAACGTTGGGTTTAGTGTCATCAACTTTTTATATATTTCATTGGCTTTATCATAATCTCCAACCAGATAGTAAGTAAGCCCTAAATTATCAAGTATTACACCATTCGAATCGTTATAATCCATGGCCTCAAGATTAAAATTAAGTGCTTTATCCAGGTCACCCTTTAGAATATATAAAAAGCCCAGACTCCCATATATATTTGTGTTTCTGTAATAAGGAAAGATTTCTTCCAACTCCGCAATTGCTGCATCAAGCTGTCCTTTTTTCCATAGTGCAAGGGCATAGTTTGATTTCGCACTGTAGCGGTCATTATTTGTCAAAGTAGATGAAGAAAGCTGCTGTTCCAATACTTTTACTGCTTCATTAAGCTTACCTGATTTTAGCAGTAAATATCCATAGGACGTTACTGTATTTGGCTTTGCCTTTCCTGTCATATATGCTTTACGAAACCAATCCAGAGTTTCCTGTATATTACCTTTTTGAAAGGCCATGTTTGCTTTTAATAAATAAAAGGTTGTCGCTATTTTTCCAAATGCCATTTTTATCTCCCATTTCTAAAAGTAAAATTATAAGGTTAATTTCATCATTCTTATTACCAATTATACCAAATGACAGTTACTATTGTAAAATCCGAAAAATTTTCTTTGAACCGATGTGTTATAATAAAGAGCAGGTTTAATTTCTTACAAAAGGGAGATTTATATAAATGGAAAACGATATTCATATCAAAAGAGCAATATTACATATTATGGATACCAGCATAGCAATGCCTGTTCTTTCAGACCAGGAAATTGAAATAAATGGTGAATTATCTGAATTCTTAGAAAAGCATATTAACAAAATATTAGATGACTCAAACCTGAAAAAGGCTCAATTTATTGAAGATATAAACACAGTAAGAGATATTTGTGTTGCAATCAATTCAGATGAAGGTTGTTTTTCTGAGGCTAGCCGAGCAATTGCCAATATGCTTTTTGATATTATGATAAAGAATGTAGATATAGTATCCGGAGACCTTATATGTTGTTTGTTGCATATAAATAATGAACAAGCCCTGGCAATACTTAAGCTTAATTATAAAACCGGATATACACACTTTGTCAATCAGATGGATGATGGCACTACCAATTCCATAATAAGGCACAATACTTTACTTCCGTCCGACGGGCAGAAGATAGATGAAGCGGTTATAATTAGCCTTGGGACAAATCAAATCAGGCTTATTGAGAAGGCTTATGAGATTAATGGGGCAAAGGAATTCTATTTATCGCAGTATATAGTTAAATGTACTACAGATTTATCAAATAATCAAAAGCTTAAAATTATAGATAAAGTAACTCAAAAGATTAACAAGAAGTACTATGATGAAGACTTTGAGAAGGCAGCAAAGCTAAAGAAAACTGTTGCTGATGGTATGGAGAAAAATAGCGAAATTCGTGTTGAAGCTATTGCAGAGGAGCTATTTGATACTAATATTACTGTTCGGGAAGAATATATTCAGGAGATACAAAAAGCTGGTCTGACAGAGGAAGCTATAAAAGTTCCGGAAAAAATTGTAGAGAAGAAATACAAGACACATAAAATTCGAACCGACACCGGTATCGAGATAAATTTTCCGCTAAGCTACTACGACAACAGGGATATGATTGAGTTTTCAAACAATCCGGATGGATCTATATCGATTATAATTAAAAATATAAGTAAAATAATCAATAAATAAGAAAAACCGGCTTGGAGCCGGTTTTTCTTATTTATTGATTAGAAGTAAGGAGTATAGGAGTCATAGGAGTAATAGAATAAGGTTGCCCAGCTTCTGCTGGGCTTGAATTAATCAAAAGAGACATTATTTTGACTTCTGAATTCTGATTTTAGGTAAAACAAAAGCTCGACGCCTGTCGAGCTTCATTATTCTGTACTCCTGTACTCCTATACTCCTGTTACTCCTAACTTCTATTTCCTGTGTTTCTCAATTAAGTTCGATGAAATAAATGAAGGCAAATACTTCATCCATCGAGGTTCTTCTTCGCTGTAAACATGAGTCGAGATTTTATTATAAAGCCATTTCCGATCGAAAGATGCACCTTTTAATGGTATAGCCGCTGTTGTTTTTGCCTCAGTACTTAAAAGGTCTGTCCCGTTAGAATATAATGTGTAGGGAATAGTCGAAGTTTTCAGTAAGGTTGGTGATATGTCCAGAAAAGATGCAACTTCTGTAGTTCCGACATATTTCTTATTATCCGGGGTTATGATGAATAGAGGCACAAACTCCAGGTATTTATCTTCTTCGATAAATGAAGCCTGGAAGTATTCTTTTGTATTTATATTCGGTGTATGGTCACCATAAATAAAAATATAGGTATTGCTGTGTTTCGTTTGTATTTGGGTAACAAAATCCCTTATGGAATTATCAACGTAATTTAAGGAATTATAGTAATTCCTTACAATTTCATCTTCAATATCATCATAATGTGTATTATTATAATAGTTTCTTGCACTCTCAAATGGCCCATGGCTCGTCATTGTGATAATATAGGACAGGAAAGGCTCCTTGCTTTTTGTCATCTTGTCAAATGCAAATGAGAAGACTTTATCGTCTGGTGCACCCCAACCTTCATCCTCATAATTCATTGTACTTATATCGTAAAACTTGTTAAACCCCATTTTGGATAAAGCAATATCCCTATTATAAAAGGTTCCAACATTTCCATGAAAAGCCATAGTGGAGTATGATTCCTTAGAGAGCTTTGAAACAAAAGAGTTTGGATAATTGTAGGATGTAAGCTTAATTGCAGGAAATGAATCCAGTGACTCTACACTGTTGATCACTGAAAATTCAGTGTCCGAAGTACCTCCACCCTTATGATAACTGAGCATATACGGGTAATATACGCAGTTTTCACGAAGAGAGCTTAGATACGGCATTACATATTCACCCTTATATTGCTGTTTTACAATATTAGAATCCATTGATTCAACCTGAATAAGGATATAATTAGGTTGTTTGGTATTAATCCCGTTTTGATTTTTGTTGCTATCGGAAGAAGAGATTTTACTTTTTCCGGTCTGCTTGTTTCCATAGGAAATTTGTGCAATCAGTTTGGATTCACTGGAGTTTTTATAAATATTTATGGCACCATTAACAAAGGTTCCATATCTCTCAACAATTGCTGTTTCACCTGTATATCTGTCATCCAGATATTGAATTACCGATCTATGGCTGGTGTAATTATGAATTTCAACAATCAATAAAACGATAAGTGATAAAATTATTACACCATACTTTAAAGCGGGTTGTTTCATTTTTTGTACATCAGGTTTATAACATCTGAATAAAATGTAAATAGCGATAGGTACATCAATAAAGACTGACAAGAGCTGGATACTTGACGGATTGGCAAAATGGGAAGCCGAAATAAGAGCCTCTTTAAAAAGTGAGATCCATTGTAAAAAGTGTAGATAACTATGATAGTACAAATAATATGATATATTTACAAAGCTATATATGCCTTGAATAACATATACTGCTAAGAATACATATCTCGATTTGAAGCTAAAGGAAATGGTATATATAATTAAGCATAACAAAAGAGTATACCAAAACTTATATATAAAAATATCTTTAGTCATTTGCGGAATTAAGAAGTAATTAAATAGCGAAGTTTTTAAAGCATTTACTACGATAAACAAAACAACTGCAATAATTACTTTTCTATAGGCATTATTTTTAAATGCTTTCTGTAACTGTTCAAACATTATATTCCCTTCTCCGGTCACATTATAAAAATGGGCATCAGTTATATTGTATAAGAAATTTAAATTTTTGTAAATTATTACTTGCCAAATTCTATTTATCGATCAACCTTGTCATGATACTCATGGTGTTTTTATATGACTGTGTAATAAAATTCTTATTGTTGTTCGTTATGTAAGGACCTGTAGGATCTGAGACGGGTATGGGAATTATTTTAAATACAGGTCTGCTATTAACGTAGTATTTGTCGACCCAGGTAGGTACATAATCAATTTGCTTTATAATTACTCCTCCATTAGGGTCCTTTTCAATCTTGAGCTGAACGACCACTCCATCTTCAGTATATATTTTGTTAGGGCGTTTGGCTTTATCAACCCTTCTATAGCCGGAAATAAAATTTCCCATTGAATAAATAATGAATTTATCTTTTCCGGCGACTTTTACAATCTCTGATTTTTGTAAAACGTGCGGATGGGAGCCTAGTATAATATCTGCCCCCCAGTTAAATAACTTTGCCGCAAGAGCAGTTTGAGATTTGTTGGGTTCCCTTTGATATTCAGTACCCCAATGTATAATTACAATTACTGCGTCAGTTCCATTTTTTCTGACAGTAGAAATATCATTTTTTATCTGAGCTTCATTAATAGGACTTAGATGTTTGGCTTTCTGATCGGCTGTTAGTTTGGCATCTTGCCCGTTAAAGCTGTATGAGTATGAAAGTATGCTAATCTTTAGGCCGTTTACTTCTTTTGTTATGTGTTTATTTTTGCCATCAATTGAACTGCCAACATTAATCATTTTGTTTTCCTGTATTTTTGAGATTGTCCTTATAAGGCCATTAACACCCATGTCAAGACAATGATTGTTGGAAGTAGAAAGGATATCAAATCCGGCATTGAATAAAGCCGGGATAATTTCATCCGGTGTGTTGAATTTTGGAAAGCTTGTATAACCGTATTTCGAACCTGCCGTAACTGTTTCAAAATTACCGATAGTCAAATCTGACTGTGATATGTAGGGTTTTATATATTCAAGGAATCCGGTGAAGCTATATGTATTTGTTTTAGGGTTATAAGCATTATTCAAGTTACTTTGATGCGCCATCAAATCTCCTACGGCAGAGATTGTTATTGATGGATTAGTAATATTTGTTTTTGTTTCATCAGATGATTTATTAGATTCAGTTGTAGGTTTCGGAGAGGGCTTCAGCGGTGTTGTCTGCGTTTCTATTGCAACTGATGCTGTTGGTGCTGCGGTTTCGGCTGATGTTTGAGTAGCCTGAGCCAAAGTTGAATTTGCTAAGTCATCTGTGTCATTTTGATTCAGACCGGTTATTGCGTAAATTATCGAAGTACTGGCCAATAGAATAAGACACATTATACTTAAAACTATAAAAGTTAATTTGATAAGACGAAATTTTGTATCCATTTTACCTTTCCTTTCAATAATGCTAAAACTACATTTAGAATATAACACAAATATCTTTCATTGAGAATTTATTTTCCAATTAATTTTATATAATTTTATATAAAAATCAGTCCAATGGAAATAGCTAGCGTAATGTGATAAAATAATTTTAATTTATTATGTAAAGACTTGAATTCTGTGTAGTTAATCAAAAAGGTGGTATAATTAAATTATATCAGATACTGAAAATATTCAATTGGACATTTTAAAAATTCATACCCTCAAATATTAACGATCTTATAGACAAACCAGAAAAGGAGGACTAAGAAATGTCAAAAGTAAATAGAGTTATATTAATAGTTCTTGATAGCGTAGGCATAGGTGAGCTGCCTGATGCAGCTGAATATGGAGATACAGGCAGTAATACAGTAGGCAACATTGTCAAAGTCAGCGGAGGCATTGACATTCCTAATTTATGCAAGCTTGGAATGGGAAAAATTGATGGAGTAGACTATCTGGCTGTTCCGCAGAAAATTGAAGGAAGCTACGGAAGAATGGCTGAAGTCTCCAAAGGTAAAGATACAATAACTGGTCACTGGGAGATAGCTGGATTACAGCTTCCTTACCCGTTTCCAACATATCCTGAAGGTTTTTCAAAAGAAGTGATTCATCAGTTTGAGAAGCTTACAGGTAGAGGTGTGCTTGCTAATTGCGTAGCTTCAGGAACAGAAATTATTCAGCAATACGGTGAAGAACATATGACCACAGGAAAGCTAATTGTGTATACTTCTGCTGACAGTGTTTTTCAAATAGCAGCTCATGAAGAGATTGTACCAATAGATGAACTTTATAGAATTTGTCAGATTGCCAGAGATATGTTACAGGGAGAAAATATGGTCGGACGAGTTATAGCAAGACCATTTGTAGGATGTCCGGGTAACTTTACACGTACCGCAAATAGAAGGGATTTTTCCGCAGAGCCTATTTCAGATACCATATTGGATAAGGTTAAACAAAAAGGTATGGATGTTATTGCAGTGGGAAAAATTGAGGATATATTCTCAAAAAAAGGAATTACTGAAGCCGAGCACACTAAAAGCAATATGAATGGAGTAGATACTACTCTGAAGTATATGGCAGAAGACAATAAGGGGATTATTTTTACAAACCTCGTAGATTTTGATATGTTATATGGCCACAGAAATAATGTAGAGGGTTATAGACAAGCAATTGAGGAGTTTGATAGAAGGCTTCCAGAAATAATATCAGCTATGAAAGAGGATGATTTGCTTATTATAACAGCTGATCATGGTTGTGACCCTTCAACTCCAAGTACCGACCATTCGAGAGAGCATGTTCCGGTACTTATTTATGGGAAGAGTATAGAAGCTGATGTAAATTTGGGAACAAGAAAGACATTTGCTGATTTAGCAAGCACTATTGCAGAAATATTTGATATTGAAAACAGCTTCCCCGGGGAAAGCTTCTTTAGAGATATTGGAGGTAGTTTTTGATGGATGAGAAAAATTTAGAATCAAAAGAGGATGTATTAAAGAGACTGAGACGTATAGAGGGACAGGTAAAAGGAATTCAAAAAATGATTGAAGAGGACAAATATTGTATAGATATTCTAACACAGGTCTCAGCAGTACGCTCTGCTATAAATAAGGTGGGAAGTATTATTTTGGAAAAGCATTCTATGACATGCATTGAGAATGTTGTTTCGTCTGATGATAAGGAAAGAGCTTTAGCCGAACTTGCTAAATCAATGCAAAGCTTCATGAAGTTTGCTGAATAGAATTTCTTCTCCTGTTTTGAGGAATAATAAATCTCCGAAAGGAGATTTTTTTATGGAGAGAAAAGGTAAGGGGCTGTCTGCATGGCAGCTTACTATGATGGCTTTAGGTACAGTAATAGGAGGCTCTTTTTTTCTAGGTTCCTCAGTTGCTATTCATGCTGCAGGACCTTCTATAATGATATCATATATTTTAGGTGGTATTCTGGTTTATTTTATTCTTTTTTCACTATCAGAAATGACAGTGGCAAATCCGGATGCTGGTTCCTTCAGAACCTATGCAAAAGATTCTTTTGGACCCGGAGTAGGTTTTGTTGTTGGATGGGTATATTGGACCGGAATGGTTCTGGCCATGTCCAGTGAAGCAACAGCAGTGTCAATTCTTGTCCGCCAATGGTTCCCTTCTGTTTCAATACCTTTACTGGGAGGCATAATAATTATCTGTGTAACACTTTTGAATTTATTGGGAGCAGATAAGTTAAGTAAACTGGAGAGTGGACTTGCAGCGGTTAAGCTGCTAGCGATTCTATCTTTTATTATATTGGCAGTGCTTATAATCCTAGGTGTTACACAACGATCTTCACCTATCGGTATCGGACAATTAAGAGATGAACCGTTTATGTCAGGAGGGATAAAGGGAATTGCAGGTAGTATGCTGGTAGTAATGTTTGCTTATGCGGGCTTTGAAATAATTGGGCTGGCAGCTTCTGAAACTGACAACCCCAGAAAAACTGTTCCTCGTGCAATATTATATACTGTGCTTACTTTGATAGGACTTTATATTCTTTCAGTAGCAGTGCTGCTTCCTCTTATACCTACAGCTTCTTTAAACGAAGACATAAGTCCTATGGTGGCAGCACTTAATAGATGGGGTATAGGATGGGCAGGTACAGGTATCAACATTGTATTGATATTTGCCATTCTGTCAACAATGCTGGCAGCTATGTTTGGGCTAGGTAGAATGATAAGGTCTCTTGCAGATGAAGGACTTGCTCCGCAATGGCTAAAAGATAGAAATGATGTACCCCGGCGTGGAATTCTATTTTCAGGGCTTGGTATGCTTTTAGGATTAGGACTTGGACTTTTACTTCCAAGGATTTATGTTTTTTTGATAAGCTCAGGTGGATTCGCACTTCTATTTACCTATACTGTAATCATGGCTTCTCATATTCGATTTCGCAAAAAGCATGGTTGCCCTCCGGAGGGCAAGTGTCAGATGCCTGGTTTTCCATACACATCATGGTTTGCGTTAATAAGTATGATCATTATAATATTCAGTATGCCTGCTATTCCGGGGCAGTCCTCCGGTTTAATAGCCGGAATTTCGATTATTGTTTTGTACTCAGTCATTTATGTAATGATGAAAGTTATCAGTGTTAGAAGAAAAAATATGCCATATGGATACAAAACCCGTTTCTTAACAGAGTTCTCAAAAGAGCTGACTGATAAGAGAAATAAAAAAGACAAATGATTTATGTATGCTCCTCCTAATGTAAATCAAAAGTTCACATTTAGTTAATAAATAGTCTAAATATATGTACTATAATGGACTAATACCATTAGGAGGGGTTAATTTATGCAAGAACAGAAAACGCCGAAAAAACCGTTAGTTTATTATGCGTTAATCGCTTTTTTAATATTAATGTTGCTTAATCTTTTTGTATTTCCGCTTTTATTACAACCACATGTAATTGAAACTGACTATGGAAACTTTTTGAATCAACTTGATAAAGGCGAAATCTCACAAGTAGAAATTAAAGATGATGTTATTTATTATGTTACCAAAGTTGATGAAAAAGAGGTTATATATTCTACCGGAGCAATGCCGGATGAGCAATTGACAAATCGTTTGCTTGAAGCAAAGAATGTAAAGTTTACCAGAGTTGTACCTAAAGAAACGTCACCCATTTTGTCATTCCTTATTAGCTGGGTGTTCCCGATACTTATCTTTTTTGCCATGGGTAAATTATTGATGAACTCAATGCAAAAGAGAATGGGTGGCTCAAATGCCATGACCTTCGGTAAAGCAAATGCTAAAATATACGTTCAGGCCCAAACGGGTAAGTCATTTCGTGATGTTGCAGGGCAGGATGAAGCCAAGGAGGCATTGACCGAAATTGTTGATTTTCTTCACAATCCGGGTAAGTATGCCAGCATAGGTGCTAATTTGCCGAAGGGTGCTTTACTGGTGGGACCTCCTGGTACAGGAAAGACACTGCTGGCAAAAGCTGTGGCAGGCGAAGCGAAAGTACCGTTCTTTTCAATTTCAGGTTCAGAATTTGTTGAGATGTTTGTTGGTATGGGCGCAGCAAAGGTTCGCGATCTTTTCAAACAGGCAAATGAAAAAGCACCATGTATTGTATTTATTGATGAAATTGATACTATAGGAAAAAAGCGTGACAATGGCGGTTTTACCGGTAACGACGAGCGCGAGCAAACGCTGAATCAGCTTCTGGCAGAAATGGACGGCTTTGACGGCAAAAAGGGAGTTGTTATACTCGCAGCTACAAACCGTCCTGATTCACTGGACAAGGCACTGCTTCGTCCGGGAAGATTTGACAGACGTATTCCGGTTGAACTGCCAGATTTAAAAGGACGTGAAGCTATATTAAAAGTGCATGCCAACACTGTAAAGATTGATGCCAACGTTGATTACAACGCAATTGCCAGGGCCACTGCAGGTGCTTCGGGTGCAGAGCTTGCCAACATCATCAATGAGAGTGCACTTCGTGCGGTACGCTGTGGCAGGTCCAGCATTTCGCAGGCGGACTTAGAGGAAAGTGTAGAGGTTGTAATTGCCGGATATCAACGTAAAAATGCTGTTATATCACAGAAGGAAAAAAATATTATTGCTTATCATGAAGTAGGGCATGCACTTGTCGCAGTTAAGCAGTCCGATTCTGCTCCGGTTCATAAGATTACCATAATACCGCGTACATCGGGTGCATTAGGATATACAATGCAGGTGGATGAGAGTGAACATGTTTTGATGAGCAAAGAGGAAGCTTTTAATAAAATTGCTACCTTTACCGGAGGACGTGCGGCAGAAGAGCTCATATTCAACTCAATTACTACAGGCGCGTCCAATGACATTGAACAGGCAACCAGACTTGCCAGAGCCATGGTCACCAGATATGGTATGAGCTCAAGCTTTGACATGGTTGCACTTGAAACTCTTACAAATCAGTATTTAGGCGGGGATACCTCTCTGGCTTGCTCAGCTGAGACTGCAACAAAAATCGATGATGAAGTAATCAGTATTGTAAAAAAAGCCCATCAAAAGGCTGTAGATATATTAAAAGAAAATATGGATAAACTACATGAAATTACTCAATATCTTCTGGAAAAGGAAACTATTACAGGGGAAGAATTTATGGTAATGTTAAGCAAATAAAATTTATTGAAAGTAAATATTAACTATATATATACCAAAAGCAGATAGATCTGAAAAAAATCTATCTGCTTTTTTTACTAAATAAGAAATGCTATTTTTTTCTATCGGCAGCTCTCATAAATATTTTAACGATTTCATTCACTATAAGCGGAATTAATGCAAATATTATAACTATACCCCAGTCACGAAGGCTTAAATTATGAACGCCAAACGCATTTGCAAGGGGAGTTATTGTTATAACTGAAATCTGAAGTATAAACCCTACTATTATAGCTCCGATTAGATACATATTTGAGAATACCCCAACCTGGAATATGGATTTTGAACTGTTTCTCATCGCTAATGAATAGAAAAGCTGTGATGCTGCTAATACAACAAAGGCCATTGTTCTCGCATAAGCCATCGCTTCTGTTGATATATCTTTTGAAGATAACGCATATCCGTGCTCTCTTAGCCCAAAATAGAAAGCAGCTAAAGTAAATATACCAATCAAGGAACCACCCAATATAGCTCTAAAGCCTGCTCCTTGTGCGAAAAAGCTTTCTTTGGGGTTTCTGGGCTTCATTTTCATAATATCTTTGTCTCCAGGATCCATTCCTAATGCAATAGCAGGTAATGTATCGGTAATAAGGTTAATCCATAGAATTTGGGTAGCCTGCAACGGCACCGGCCAAAAGAACAGAATGGAAGCAAGAATAGTTACAACTTCTCCCAGGTTACACGACAAGAGGAATATTACCGACTTTCTGATATTATTATAAATATTTCTTCCTTCTCTGATAGCGTGAACGATTGTACTGAAATTGTCGTCAGTTAAAATCATGTCACTGGCACCTTTGGAAACGTCTGTTCCGGTTATTCCCATAGCAACACCTATATCAGCATATTTCAATGATGGAGCGTCATTTACACCGTCACCGGTCATTGAGACAATGTTCCCATGAGCCTTATAAGCACGGACGATTTTAACCTTGTGTTCAGGTGACACTCTCGCGAATACCCGGTAATCTTTTATTTTTTCAGAAAATTCTTCATCTGAAAGGGAGTCTATTTCAGCTCCGGTCAGGCTTTGCTCAATTGATTCGGCAATGCCAAGCTCCTTTGCTATGGCAACAGCGGTATTTTTATGATCTCCTGTAATCATTATAGGTGTTATGCCTGCAAGCTTAGCTTCGTTAATTGAATCCTTTACCTCAAGTCTTGGGGGGTCAATCATACCGACGAAGCCAATAAGTGTTAAATCCTTCTCAAAATCCTTCGAATCTATTATACTGTCAGTATCTTTAAAGGCGGCACCCAATACTCTTAAAGCATTATCCGACATTTCATCAGCCATTTTTAGAAAGTTTGCCTTTATATCATCTGTCAATGGAACGATTTTACCGTCTACAAGAGCACTGGATGAAATTTTTATAAGGTTGTCAATTGCACCTTTGGTATGAACCCTATAGCCTTCTTCTTCAACATTTAATGTGGACATAAGCTTCCTGTCAGAATCAAAAGGCAGCTCACCGACTCTTTTGTGTTCTGCATTTAAAGTCGCTTTGGTCAGGTTGTATCTATTGCCTAAGACTACTAATGCTACCTCTGTAGGGTCTCCGGTACCTTGACCGTTTTCGTAAGTTGCATCAGAACATAAAACCAGGGATTTTATCAGCTCAACCTCGTCTGTATTGGCTTCAAGAGTTGTAGCAGTCATAGGTACTTCCGCTAATTTATTAAAAGTATAATTCTTCAAAACAGTCATTTTGTTTTGAGTAAGGGTTCCTGTCTTATCTGAACAAACAATGTTTACAGAACCCAAAGTTTCAACAGCAGGTAGCTTTTTAACTATTGCATTTATTTTTGACATTCTGGTTACACCAAGGGCCAAAACAATAGCGACAATAGCTGCCAGACCTTCAGGAATAGCCGCAACAGCAAGGCTGATAGCAGTCAGGAACATTTCGAACAAATCCCTCTTTTGAATTAGAGCGATTATAAATATGAGAATACAGATTCCTATTGCGATAAAACCAAGGATTCTGCCTAACTCATCAAGCCTTTTTTGAAGAGGAGTCATCTCATTATTGTCTTCGTCAAGAATCTTAGCTATTTTTCCAATTTCTGTTTCCATGGCAGTTGCGACAACAACACCCTCACCTCTTCCATAGGTGGCAAGAGTAGACATAAATGCCATATTAGACTTATCTCCGATAGGAGTCTTAGGATCTTGAAAAATCTCGTCGGCATTTTTATCTGAAGGTACAGATTCACCGGTCAGAGCAGACTCTTCAATTTGAAGATTTGCACTGTCAAATAGTCGCAAATCAGCTGGTACAAATCTTCCGGCATCTAATATGACTATGTCTCCCGGAACTATTTCTTCAGAGTTGACTTCTTTAACTTCACCGTCACGTCTTACAAGCGACTTCGGAGTAGTCATTTTCTGCAATGCCTCAATGGCCTTTTCAGCTTTGTACTCCTGGAAAACTCCAATAGCAGCATTTAATATAACAACAAAAATGATAATTATAGCGTCTACATATTCTCCTATGGCAATTGTAATAATTGTCGCACCAAGGAGAACATATATAAGCATATCCTTAAGCTGAGCAAAGAATAGAGAGATAAGACTTTTCTTTGGTTTACCTTTCAGCTTGTTTGGACCATACTTCTCAAGTCTTGAATTTACTTCGTCACTTGATAGTCCCACTGCCGGATTTACGGCAAGTTCATTTAAAATTTCATCTGATGATTTAGAAAACCACATATAAATAACCTCTTTTAATATTATTTTTCTGTATTATCTATTCTAACATATTGTAAATATTAGTAAATAATCTAATATTAATCCAGCCAAAAAAATGAAATCACTTGTGAGCTTCCTTCAAAGGATTATTTTCATGGCATACTATAGCTTTAACCAGAACATGGTCTTTTATCTCAGTTGCTTTTATAATTAAACCATACCCTTCTACATCAAATATACTGCCATCCTCCGGAATAAAACCCAGTAAACCAAAAACTAAACCGCCGAAAGTATCATAATCATCTTCCGGTAACAAAACGCCCAGTTGCTCTGATACCATACCTAACGGAGCTGTACCCTGGATCTTCCAGGTATGGGAATCGACACGTTCAATTACAGGAGGTTCCTCAGGAGCAGAATCATCATCTTCTATGTCACCAACGATTTGCTTTAAGAGGTCATTCATTGTAATAATACCGTTCATACCACCGTATTCATCCAGCACAATAGCAAAGTGATTCCTGTTTTTCTTCATATTACGAAACAGTATATCTGCACGCACTGTTTCCGGTATAAAATAGGCAGGTCTCACAGCTGCTGCCAATATATTTTCCCGGGTCTTTTCTTTAATTCTGAAATAATACTTTGTATTAAGAATACCTATAATATTGTCTGTACTTTCATCGCAAACCGGATAAATTGAGTGTCGACTTTCGTTAATAGTCTTATCCCACTGATCAACACTTTCATCAAGCCATAGCAAAGATACCTCTGTTCTATGCGTCATTATTTCACCGGCAGTTTTGTCATCAAACTCGAATATATTCTGGATCATTTCTTTTTCACTACTGTCTATTGCACCCTTTTCGCTACCTTCGTCGACCATCATACGAATTTCTTCCTCAGTTATTTCATCATCCACAGCATGAGGATCTATACCCAAAACTCGTAAAATTCCGTTTGTGGATGCAGTCAATAACCAGACAAGTGGTGCAAAAATCTTTGATATTACATAAATGAGTCCTGACATAGTGAGTGCCAACTGCTCGGCTTTTCTCATAGCTACCCGTTTTGGAACCAGTTCTCCCAAAACAAGGGTGAAATAAGACAGAATAAGCGTAATCGTGAGAACTGAAATTGTATCAAGGGTAGATGCCGATACTTTTATACCTAAACTGATTAGCCATTTAACTAATTTGTCGGAAAAATTATCAGCAGCAAAGGCACTTCCAAGAAATCCTGCAAAAGTAATACCAACTTGAATTGTAGCAAGAAAACGAGAAGGCTGACTAGTTAACTTGGTGAGCCGAATAGCTCTTTTGTCACCCGATTCAGAAAGCTTTGAAAGCTTGTTGTCATTCATTGAAATTACAGCTATCTCAGCACAGGCAAAAATAGCGTTAATGAAAATTAATATAAGCTGCAAAAGCAGCTGCCATAATATTGAGTCCCCGTCAGACAAAGAAAAAACCTCCCAAAATAATTTTAATTTTAATATTAGTATTTCTCTTTTTAAATAAAAAAAGCACATAAACAAAAACAGGCAAATCGCTGTTTGTGAATAAGTGCCATATTATTAGTTTTAAAAATATGTATACATCGGTCAGGCAAAGCTGAGTCGTCCACTTGTAGAAATACACTCCTTAATATATCTAAATAAAATTTTACCATAAATTACGGTTTAGAGTCAACAATTATGGGAATACATTACACATATATTGCGACTAAGAATAAAGGAAATTATTGATTTATATAGAATAAAATATACTTAAATCAGTTAGGAGACAGGAGTGATTTTTTATACAACCACATCAGCTATTAGTCATTAATCCAGGCTCAACTTCAACTAAACTGGGAGTTTATCTTAACGATACTCCAATAATGGTAGAGACCTTAAGACATTCAACAGCAGATATTGAAACTTATTTCAATATTTCCGATCAGCTTGACTTTAGAATGAAGATTATATTAAGTACATTAAACAAAAAGACCATTGATTTGTCAAAACTTAGTGCAGTTGTGGGAAGAGGCGGATTGTTAAAACCAATTGACAGCGGAACGTATTTGGTAAATGAAGCTATGCTTGATGACCTCCGTATCGGTTTACTGGGGCAGCATGCTTCTAATCTTGGCGGAATTTTAGCGTATGAAATCGCGCGCCCGTTAAATATACCGGCTTATATAGTTGATCCGGTGGTTGTAGATGAAAGGGAAGAAGTGGCCAAAATATCAGGACTATCGGGGCTAAAAAGATCAAGCATTTTCCATGCCTTGAACCAAAAGGCAGTGGCCAGGAGATATGCCCAGGAAATAGCAAAGGATTACCAAAAGCTAAGTTTAATCGTTGCCCACGTGGGCGGAGGTATTTCAGTTGGAGCTCATAAAATTGGAAGAGTAATTGATGTAAATAATGCGCTGGACGGTGATGGACCATTTACACCTGAACGGTCGGGTGAACTCCCAGTGAGGGAAGTAGTTAAAATGTGCTTCAGTGGAAAGTATACTTTTGAAATGATGAATAAAAAGATAAATGGGCAGGGTGGGTATGTGGACCACCTTGGAACAAATGATGCGCTTCAGGTAGAGAAAGCTGCGGAAAATGGGGATAAAAAAGCTCAACTGATTCAGGATGCCCTTTGCTATCAGGTTGCCAAGGAAATAGGAAAATATGCTACCGTACTTGCCGGTAAGGTGGATGCCATTCTCATAACAGGTGGAATGGCCTATAGTCAATATATAGTCAACTATATAAAAGAAAGAGTTGAATTTATTGCGCCTGTTAAAATATATCCCGGTGAGGATGAGCTTTTAGCTTTGGCTCAAGGTGGAACTAGAGTTTTAAATGGTGAAGAAGAGGCAAAAAAATATTACTAATATAAAGAGGCGATGTAACAAGGAGGGACAAACTTGATTAGAAAACTTGAAGAAATTGAAAACCTTGTAGTAGGCAAGCCAAAAGGAAAGATTGCCATCGTGGCTGCCCATGATGACAATGTTCTTGCATCTATAAAAGAAGTATATGAAAAGGGTTTTGTTGAGCCTATTTTAATAGGAGATAAAGAAAAAATATTCAGAATTGCTGATGAAGTTAGTCTGGATATTTCCCAAATGGCAATTGTAAAGGAAATGGATGATTACCATAGTGCCAGGCTCGCTGTAAATATGGTAAATAACAAGGAAGCTGATATTTTAATGAAAGGGTATATACATACTTCTGAACTTCTTAAGGCTGTGTTGGATAAAGAAAACGGTCTCCGGACACGTAATGTAATAAGCCATTTGTGCATTTTCGAAGTAGAGTCATATGAAAAGCTGATTTTCATATCAGATGCAGGAATCAATATTCGGCCTGAGCTTAAACAGAAAGCTGAAATAATTCAAAATTCTGTTAATGTAGCGATAGCTCTCGGTATAGAAAGACCTAAGGTAGCTGTGCTTTCAGCTGTTGAAGTTGTAAATCCATCTATTGAAAGTACAATTGATGCTGCTGCTCTTTCCAAAATGGCTCAGAGAGGACAAATAGTCAATTGTAGTGTTGATGGTCCATTGGCGATGGACAATGCAATAAACCTTGATGCAGCGCTTCATAAGCATATCGATAGTGACGTGGCAGGAGATGCAGATATACTGATTGTTCCAAATATTGAATCAGGGAATATACTTGTTAAAACACTTTCTTTTCTATATAAAGCAAAGTCCTGCTCTATACTGACGGGTGCAAAAGTTCCATTAGTAGTAACCTCAAGAGCCGATGACAGTATAACAAAGTATTATTCAATATTACTGTCGCTTGCACTGCGATAATACAAAATTATATTAAGGAGATGTGGTCATGAATAAACAAATATATTCAATCTGGGTTGAAAATAAAACAGGGGTTTTATCGAAGGTTGCAGCACTTTTTGGTGAAACCGGATTAAACATTGAAAGCCTTGCAGTTGGTACGACAGAAATTGAAGCCGTTAGTAGAATAACTATTGTTACAGAGGGGGAAGACGATACTCTTAAACCTGTTATCTCGAAAATGAATGAGATCACAAATCTGATAAAAGTCAAAAAAATCACCGATGACAGTTCATTACTTAGGGAACTGGCTCTTGTAATGATTGAAGCCCCTGAGGCGAAAAGGCAAAGTGTTATTGCTATTGCTGAGATTTTCAGGGCACAGGTTGTTGATGTTGGTATCAGGACCATGACGTTGGAAATTAGCGGCGGAAAGGATAAGATACAAGCAATGGAGGACCTCTTAAGACCTTTCGGTATACGTGAGATTGTTCGTACAGGTGTTATTGCTATAGACAGAGCCAATCGGTTTGATTAGAAAAGCGGAACAAATTTTGTATAGGTACAGTCAAAATAAATATTACCTGAATGTTGGCGATGTATATTTTTGGAAATAATATATAAATCACCTAACACTATTTATAATTTAGGAGGGAATATTATGAAAAAAATACTTATACTGATTTGTATCGTTTTATCATTTACATTGGCGATTGGTTGCAACGCAAATAACAATATAAACGCCGAAGGTACACCGACTGCTGGAAATTCAACACCTTCGCTTTCAACGTCTACACCAGGAGAGGGGCAACTCAAAATCCAGGATTATTTTCCGATAAAGGAGAACGTAAAATATACTTACGAAGGCAAGGGTAATGAATTTGCTTTTTATACTGTATATATCGACTATACCTCTGAGAATAAGGTTCAGCAAAGAGTAAACAACGGTGGAACAGAAATGGCGAA
>CAYQCA010000001.1:36942-61617 GCA_964415835.1 uncultured Clostridium sp.
CCTCTGAGAATAAGGTTCAGCAAAGAGTAAACAACGGTGGAACAGAAATGGCGAAAGTCCTGGAGATAAAAGATGGCAAGCTGACCCTAGTATTCACCAGAGAAGAAGCATATTATAGAGAGAACTTTTTAAAAGCAGAGAGTAATGCCGATGATGTTCTGCTTATGGAACCGCTGAAACAAGGCACCACCTGGACATTAAAAGATTCGTCGAAAAAAACTATAACCAATATTTCAGCTGATGTCACGACACCTTCAGGTAACTATAAAGCAATTGAAGTTACCACAGAAGGAAAAAACGGTAAAACAGTTGATTATTATGCTAAAAATGTTGGTCTTGTTAAATCCGTGTTTAATCCGGGAGAATCTGAAGTGAGCTCAACGCTGAGTAAAATAGAGGAGAACGTGGAACTGAAAAAGACAGTTAACTTTTACTATCCCAATTTGAATGATGAAAAAATATATTATCAAGCTAAAGAATTGAGTTTTAAGACAAATGATATTACAAAAATGATATTGGAAAAAGCATATAAGGATATTGTAAATGAAAAGTTCCAGAAAGCTTTTACTACCAACACGAAAATTAACAGTCTTTATTTAAACAAAGACAATATGGTTTATATTGATTTAAATAGTGCCTTTATAAATGAAATGAATGCAGGGGCAATGTATGAAAAAATGATACTTCAAAGTGTTGCAAACACATTTGGGCATTATTACGACAAGGACAAAGTAATTCTGACTATTGATGGTAAACTCTATGAATCCGGTCACATTCTCATGAAAAAGGGAGAGTATCTAAAAGTCAGTGATGAGGGAACAGAGGAAGTAAAATAAATATTATGTAGGAAAATTCACTTAGAGAGGAGTAATGCTCCTCTCTAAGTATGTCTCCCGCCTCGTTGAATCTAGGCATTATAACTTATTGCGTTTTGTTTGCACTTTCTTGAGCAGTCCATACAGACCAGACAGTCTTTTTTTAAGATTATATGAGACGCTTCCTTTTTTTCTATTGCCCCGGCAGGGCAAGTTCTCTTACAAATACCGCAGCTGTTACATTTATCAGCATCAATTTTCATATTATATCTGGATTTTGTTGACGGAAAACTCATAATAGTTCCGTAAGGACATAAGTATCTGTGCCAAAATTCTTCAGGGAAAATCAAAGTTAATATTATCCCTATACCAAATAGAATCGGCAAAACAGGTAGCTTTTTGCCCGAAAACATAGTAAAGGCGAATACAATGGCGAATAACGCCAAAATTAATAACCGTACCCATGGTTTAGTAAGAACCTTAGGGATAGGAATACTCTTAATATGCAGCTTTGATTTAACCCAGGCAACTGCTCTCATTGCAGTATTAATTGAGCAAAACCAACCGCAATAAATTCTCCCCATAATAAATGATGCTATAATACCCAGCAACAATATACCCATCCAAAGCTGTACTTTTCCGCTAATAACCAATAGTATAAATAAGAATAGAAACAACAATTGTATTATTAATTGTAGTATTTTTTTCACAATTCAATCCTCCTTTCATATTGAACTTTTTACTATTATACTTTATATTAAAATGAAAGAAAGTTACCAAGGTAACTATTTTTTATTTAGTGACTAATTGAGGTGATTAATAATAAATATTAATGAATATATAGATGCAATATGGAGCATAGACTTATTCAGCAGCTTTTCAAAAGATAAGTTGATTGCTGTATTTAATAACTCAAAGTACACAATAAAAAAATATCAAAAAGATCAAATTATCCATCTTCAAAATGAAGTGTGTAATAATATTGATATTGTTTTAAAAGGACAGGTATCGGTTCAGAATATAGTAAAGAGTGGGAATATACTAACGATTAATATCTTTTCTCCACGAGATATTCTGGGAGTGAATCTTATTTTTTCGCACAGGAACTGCTATCCAATGACAGTAGTTTCAATGTCTGATTCTATGATTTTACACGTGAATAAAGAATTGGTTCTTGAACTTTGCAAAAACAATCAAAACTTTTTGGTTAGTCTTATGACTGAGATCTCAGACAGAACCTTAATTTTAACAGATAAAATAAATACTATTTCATTAAAAACCATTAGGCAAAATATAGTTGAATTCCTAAAATATGAACATTATATACAAAAAAATAATGTAATTAAGCTCAATATGTCAAAGAAAGATTTCGCTGAACGGTTAGGTGTTCAAAGATCATCACTAAGCAGGGAATTAAACAAAATGAAAAAAGATGGGCTCATAGAATTTAATTCAAAAACCATAACTATTAAGAATTTAGATTAGTAAGAATAATACACCTATGGTAACTGTTATACTCCGATTATCTGATATATATCTTGTAGAAGTTGGAAAATAAGTGTAAAATATAACCAGGTGTAATAAGCAGCCAGTAATATATTGTTGAAGTATGTAACATTTTATGTATTTATCACTCTAAGTGGAGGCTATATATGATATTTTATTTTACAGGTACCGGCAATTCTTTATATGCTGCAAAAGCCTTAGCAGATGCAACAAATGATTCTGTAATTTCGATAGCAGATAAATTGAAAAAAGAGCAATATACTTTTAAGTTATCAGATAATGAGTCAATAGGTTTTGTTTTTCCAATTTATTATTGGGGATTACCCACTGTTGTAACGAAGTTTATCAAAAATCTAAAGCTTGATAATTATAAAGGGAACTTTATTTATTCAATAATAACTTGTGGTGCAAATATAGGTGATGCTATGAATGTGCTAAAAAAAGCTTTGGCAGCGAAAAACTATCACCTGGATAGTGGATTTACGGTGGCTATGCCAGATAATTACATACTAATGTACGACATTATACCTAAGGAAGTGCAGGATCAAAAGCTGAATACTGCCAATCAGCAGTTAATAGATATATGCCAAAAGGTCAACGAAAAGCAAAAGGGAGTATTTCTGCTTCAAAGGGGACCTGTTCCATCATTATTTACATATGGGGTTAATGCATTATATAAATATGGCAGAAAGACGAAAAAATTCTACGCATTGGATAGCTGTACAGGCTGTGGTTTATGCCAAAAGATTTGTCCTTGTGATACGATACATATTTCTGATAAAAAACCCGTGTGGGGTAAAGAATGCACACAGTGCCTTGCTTGTATAAACCGCTGTCCGGTAAAAGCTATCCAATACGGAAAAAGTACTCTTAATAGAGGACGATATGTAAATCCAAAGGTAAAATTTTAATTGTTATATTAGATTAATGATAATAATTTATTTAAAGGCAGGGTTGTGTAATGAGGTTTATAAGTAAGTGGTCATATGCAGGTGCAAAGAACCTGGCGGGTATTATGAACGAAGATCATAAAAAGAGGTTTGAATACTATTTTGCTTTACAGCTGATACTCGGTGAATCTGTTAAAACAGTTATTTTGTTCTCAATATCTCTGATTCTTGGAATATTTGTTCCTACTCTTTTAATAGCTGCTACCTTTGTTCTGCTGCGAATGATAGCCGGCGGCTACCACATGGATAGCCAGGGCAAATGCTTGTATGTAACATTAGGTATTTTTGTTTCTACGCCACTTATTGCTGAATATACATATCGATATTGGAATTTTAATAGCGTGACTCTACTTATAATAATTACATTCCTTTTAGGTTTATATACTCTTGGCAAATATGCACCTAAGGATACACCGAATAAGCCAATAACAAACGTAAAAAAAATAAGAAAGCTTAAATTAATGTCATTGGCGTACTTATTGCTATGGTTTATTATTACGGTTATATTAATTGTTTATCATTTTAGATTGGCTGCAATTTGCCTAAGTTTTGGCGTTCTACTGGAACTATTTGTTATTTCACCTATTGGCCATAGATTTTTAGATCTTTTTAATTATGGATTTAATAATAAACTCAAGGTATAGTAACAGGCTCTGCTAATCTGCAGGGCTTTTTTTGCGCTTTTATCAACATTATAGTAATCCAATAAATACTGTAGTATATTGTCGAATGATGTAACATGCTACAAAAATGTAAAAAATTTAAAAATATTTGTTTACTTTTAAGGAAAAATATACTAAAGTATAAATATGAGAGGAGGTCGGATTTGGCTTGGTAATGAATTTTTATATTTTGTTTCTTGTTTCTTTGCCGGAAGCAATTCTAAATATAGTAATAATTCTACTATTTGCTGGAAAGAAGGAAAAGCTAAATTTAAACAAGCCTAATTTGATAAATTTTGCAGTAAGTTTAGTTGCAATAATGCTAGTTTCAAATTTTCTCCGCCCTTTAGCACCGAATGTAATGGTTAATGTGTTGATACACTTCTTATCATACATAGTGATATCTTTTATAATCTATAAAATAAAGTTAACATATTCGATTTTGAGTGTCTCATTCATGTACTTAATATATTCGACTATAGAAAATTCTTATTTGCCTTTTATAATTACTTATGTTTGCAAAGGTATTGAAAACTTTTTTAATAATTATTACGTGTTGCCAATTTATACGATACCATACAGGATAGGACAATTTATAGTTATTGTATTTCTATGGAAGTATGAAATATTATTAGTTAGTAAAATAAACAAGCTCTTTCACAAACTATTTATTTTATCTTCGTTTATATTGATCTATATTGAATTTTTTTTGGGCTACTTATTTTGTACCTATTTTGAACAAATAAGATTAATCCATCAACTAGGATTATCAGTTTCTTTAATTTTGTTAGTGTTTGTATTAAATTTAGTTATTTTTAAATTAATTTATATAACAGTTAGTAGTTTGTTAATAAACGGTTATAAGAAATACAGTGAATTTGAAGAAGATGTTTTATTTGCTCTAGATGAAATATACTTGATGTTAAATGATAATAGGATTGATGAGGCCATAGAGCTCATAAAGCAGCTTAGAGGTAGCACTGATATAAAAAAATAAATGGAGGTGAAAACCATGAAGGTTAAGAAGTTTAATTTATTCTCAGTACTGTCTAATTTACTTAGTTCAGTAGCGTTAATCGGAGTAAAACCAGCTTGCGGAGGATGGATTTACCAGCCAAAAGCACCAAAGCACCTTTCTGAAAAATAACAGGTAAAAACAAAAGCCCTTATTTGTCTTTCGACCTAAGGGCTTTTTGTTGGGTTTAGTTTTTTTATCATGGCGTTTATATAGTTTTCAATTTTGTGTAAATCGAGACTATAATCCTTTATTTTAACGGCTAGGTTTAGTATTGGAATAAAACTGATGTCTCTTAGATATTTCTCGTAAGTATAGATTTCTGGAATAAAAGACATTCTTTGGCTATCGATTGAAGCTCTATACTCGTCCGATATTCCCAGAATATAGTCAGCAGAAACGTTAAAATACCTTGATAGCGATGCAACTGCTTCTAAATCAGGTTCTCGTTCACCGATTTCATATTTTGATACTGCTTCTCTGCTTTTCCCTAAAGCCTTACCAACTTCGGTCTGGGTATGTCCCTTCCTATCACGCAAATCCTTTAAGCGTTCTGCAAATTTTGACAAGTAAGTTAACCCCCCTTTTCTTTGCAATTACATTACAATTATATGATAAAAGCAGTATCCAGTGCAATATAATTCTTGTTTTTAAAAGATATCACTTATTTGGTATATTTGAATCACAAATGTAAAAAAGTGTTATAGAAAATATTGACTAATTTTGAAATAGATATTATAATAAAATGGTACACAACGTACCACAATTTGAAAAAAATAGCTATTTAGTTTTTTACAAATGAGGCATGATGAACTGGGGGAGGGAGCTTTTGAAGTATACAAATAAAAAAGATGCTTTAACTGAATTACAGGATTTGCTTAACAATGCTGTTCTATCTAGTGACTTGAATAGCTCAGAAGTTCTTGACATCAGTATAAGATTAGATGCCTTGATAGTTGAATATTATTTAGACAAAAAAAAGAATAGCTCAAAAGATGAATAATGGGAGAAACCATAAAAGTGGCTACTCCCATTTGCTTTTTATTTGTAGTTTATTTAAGTGCAAGCTTATCGATTGGTCTCAGTGTAGTGTAATTGTATGATGCCACAATTCCATCCTGAATGTAATACAACTCATTACCAATATAAATAATCCGGCGTCCGTAAGGAATATACATACCTGAGACTTCCGGCTGGATATAGTCAACAATGCCTTTTAATTTAAGAGACCTGCCGCCAAAGTTGAAAATAGCAGCACCACGTTTGTATACACCTGATACATCATTTGTAAATGCGTCAAATATTACATTATTTGATGCATAATCAAACATTGCAGCTTTATGATCGTAGAACACATCAGTGTAACTGCCTGAGTCGCCAAGTACATAATTTGAAATTTCTTTTGGCTTACCCATATCGGATACATCAAATAACGACAGTTTTATTCCGCCTTGTCTTGTGCCGATTACAACCTCGTTTCCAGAGGAATCTTTTTTGTAAATTTCATAGGTGTCCTGTCCGATACCTAAAATAAGGTTTTCACCCACCGGGTGAAGGTAGTTGCTGAATCCTGGGATTTTAAGCTCGCCTGTTACTTTGGGGTTTTTAGGATTGGATAAATCAAAAACAAATAACGGATCAATGGTTCTAAATGTGACAATGTAGCCTTTATTACCCATAAAGCGAACGGAATATATTCTTTCACCCTTTGCCAGGCCGGTTACAGAGCCGCATATGTTTAAAGAATTGTCAAGAACATATAGATTGTTATCAGTATTTGAAGTAGTCGCAACCCGGAAATATCCTTCAAACTCATCCATTGAGAACTGATTCAAAATATATCCCGATACTTTACCAGAGCCGGCATAACCAATATTCATTCCATTAATTTTGAATTTCGTTATCGTTGATGTACCATCATAGTTATTAGCTGCCAGATACAGAGCTGAGTTGTTCATATAAGTCAAATGTCCAGAGGTTGTTATTGCCTCAACTTGTGTTTTTTCGTTACTATTTATATTTATGGCAGAAACAATAACATATCCGGAAGCTATGCAGTCAGGCATTATCATAATATCCTTCAATGACAGTGGAACCGCTTTGTTATTTGACGGAATATCTTTTGTATTAGGAACAATTACTCCATTATAAGCATAGGCATTAGTAATAAGATAGACGATGCTGCCATTTTTACGGCTTGACTGGTAATTGCCTTCCATCTCATGCCCTTTAATAAACTTTGGAGTTTTGGGAGTAGAGATATCGTAAATATCAATATAGCTATAGTTTTTTGAATAATATGGCACCATCTTTATAGTATCCATACCGGGTTTTTGATTTGGAGCAGGGTCTTTAATATATGGCTGTGTTTCAACTCTCTCGTATCTGGTACCTACTAAAATCAATCTGTTTTCATCAATAAAAATTTCACTAACATTTTTATCCTGAGGGAGCTTAATTATAGAAATATCATCCAGCTTACCTTTATCTGCACTAACTATCCGTACAGCATTATTTCCTGCAATATATATATACTTACCGTCGGTTTTTACAATGTCTGCCTCGTCTATTCCCTGTACTTGAGTATTTGTTGAAGAATATTGAGTAGCATTTTCCGAAGATGCGGCAGGTGCCGGAGAAGCACTGCTTTTTTCAGAAACGTCTGCACTATTTGATATTTCAGCTGCCATACTGCCTTCATTTCTTCTTACATCACCATATAAATAAGTCTGGTTGGATATGGCAGTTTTTAGTTCGGACAATGATTGTACTTTAAGCGCTGAACCGATTTTTGATTTAATATTGCTAACCAGAGTTTTATTGTCTTTAAGGTTTATTTCTATTTTACTGATTGCAATTACTTTGTCGTAGTAGGATACCTTCTGACCTAAAATATCTTCACAAATAACTCTTAAAGGTACCATGGTACGGCCATTCATAATTTTGGTTCTGGTATCCATTGATATCTCTTCCTGAGAATTTCCGTCGGTTTCGATATACTTATTTGAGTTAATCGGAAAGATAAACTGTTTGCCGTCGAATTCAATAAGGGCTCTTCTTTTAACACTGTCATAGCTGACTTTTGCATTAAAATATTCAGAGATGGCACGCAGTGGGACTAGGGTTCGGTTACTTTCAATAGTTGCAGCAACATCCAGGTTGTCGGGATCCAGTGGCATTATATCATTCTGTGACAGCAAAAGTGGGCTGCCTATATGGATGTAAACTTCACTGTTTTGAGTTCCGTAAGTTGATAAGACCGGTGGTTCACTTGAAGACAATGCAATAGCGCTGGTAGCAATTGACAGTAATAAGAAAGTGACTATTGCTATTAAAATTGGTTTTTTCATATAATCAGTCCTCCATGTATTTCTAGTTCATTGATATAGACGATAAAAGGCTAAATTTGGTTCCTTACTTTTAATATTTTTGTAAAAAACGAAAACGTAACCTATTCCGGTAAACCAGCATATATTGAATTATAGCGAGGAAAATGTGTCCGTTATGACACATTTTCCTCGTTGAACCGATGAATTATAAAGCTGAAAAGAGAGTGTGATTTCTATGAGAATACATGTTGTAAAGCCTGGTGAGAGTATATATTCAATCTCTCAGCAGTATCGTGTTTCACCACAGAAGATAATAGCTGATAATGAGCTTGAGAATCCAAACCAATTGGTAGTAGGGCAAACTATTGTAATACTTGAGGGCACCCGAAGGCATGTTGTTTCACCAGGGGATTCAGTTTATTCAATAGCAAGGCAATATGAACTCACTGTTAATGAAGTTCTGGCAGCAAATCCTCAGATAACAAACCCTGCTCAGCTTTCAGTCGGTCAGGTAATCATAATTCCCCCGAGGAATATAAATTTTGGACCAATTGAAGTAAACGGGTATGCATTCCCAAATATTAATATGGACGTGCTGAGAAAAACTCTTCCATACCTAACGTACTTAAGTATTTTCAGTTATCAGGTAAGTACAGACGGAAGTATGAAGTCCATAGATGATGAGCCTCTTATAAGGGCAGCCAGAGAAGCCCGGGTTGCACCGCTTTTAGTTATCACCAATATTGAAGAGGGAGCAGGGTTCAGCAGTGATATTGCCCATTCGATATTGACAGATGAAAAGGCTCAGACTAATTTGATAAATAATGTAATTCGTACGCTTGAACAAAAGAACTATTATGGACTGGATATAGATTTCGAGTACATCTATCCATATGACCGGGAAAGCTATAATAATTTCATAAGGAGAGTTGTTAATACACTCCGACCAATGGGTTATACGATAAGTTCAGCTCTGGCACCCAAAACGTCTGCGACTCAGCAGGGAAAACTATATGAAGCTCATGATTATCCGGTACATGGTGCACTTTTGGATCATGTCATATTGATGACCTATGAATGGGGCTACACATATAGTGCTCCAATGGCTGTTTCGCCTGTTGATCAGATAAGAAGAGTTTTAAATTATGCAGTAACAGCAATTCCAAGGCAAAAAATATTTATGGGTATGTCCAACTATGGATACAACTGGACATTGCCTTATGTTCCAGGAACTGCTGCAAGGGTTGTGTCGAATACAGGCGCTGTAGACCTTGCGAGGAGGTATGGTGCAGTAATCAAATACGACGAGACTGCACAGGCACCGTTTTTTAACTATTATGACAATAATGGTAAGCAGCATGAAGTTTGGTTTGAAGATGCAAGAAGTATTCTTGCTAAGCTTACACTTGCAAATGAGTATAGACTTGGTGGTGTAAGTTACTGGACAATAATGCAGTACTTCCCTCAAAATTGGCTTGTATTAAATTCAGTTTTTCAGATTAAAAAATTACTTTAGTAGTTTAATTTTATTGCCTTTTGCGTTAAAACGAGGCGGGAATATATACTGCCTCGTTTTATTTTACTGTAGATTTTTATTTTTTATGGAAAAATTAACATTTCATAAGACATTTTAATATTTTCTTAAGTATTATATTAAGTAATTGTTAATTTTTTTGATAGATACTAAAGTTATTACAAAAAGACTAGGGGGTACTCCTTGATGGAGAAATATTATTTATACATAGTTCTGACAAGGACAAACACTATAATATCAAGAGCTATTCAGTTTTTTAAATGTGACCAGTATACACATGCGGCTATTTCACTGGATAGAAAACTAGATAATATGTATAGCTTTAGCAGAAAACATCCAAACAACCCATTTATCGGAGTATTCAAGCAAGAAAAAATTAATGATGGGTTGTACAAATATCAGGATACCATACCAGGATTAGTAATGGAGGTAGAGGTATCTAGACATCAATATGAAAATGCAAAAAAATTACTAGAGCATTTTATTTCTTATAGTGAAACCTATAAATATAATTACATGGGCTTGGTGCATAGTTTATTAAATAAATCAACTTGTCACAAAAACCGATTCTTATGTTCTGAATTTGTGTATTATATTTTAAATGAAAGCGGCATTGTTGATTTTAATATGCCACGGAACCTTGTCCGACCGCAAAGTTTGCTTAATTTAAACTGTAATATTGTTTTTATGGGGGACCTCAAGGAGATGCGTCTCAATGAGAATGCTTGTGCCTTGAATGATATGAGAATAAATAGCTTAAGTGCTATATATTAGGTATTTTCGGCTTGTTGTGTAATTACTTTTTCATATTATTTCATGTCCGGTGATTAACAATATCCATTGATTCTTCCAACATAATTTGATAAAATATGTTGGAAGATTTGTCGAGGAGGAAACAATGGATACTAAAATTGTTATTATTGGGGCTGGATATGCAGGTATATTAACAGCTAAAAAGTTAGCTAAGAAATTCAAGAAGAATGATAGCGTTAGCATTACAATTATTGACAGAAACCCTTTTCATACTATGCTCACGGAACTTCATGAAGTAGCAGCAAACCGTGTAGATGAGGATAGTATAAAAATCAGCTTAAAAAGAGTATTTGCAGGAAGAAAAGTCAATGTAGTTCTTGATAATGTAAATTCTATTGATTTTGATAATCGTATTGTTGTTGGTTCTGATCAAAAATATAGTTATGATTATCTTGTAATAGCTGCAGGCTCAAAGCCTACGTATTTTGGTGTTGCCGGTGCGGAGGAGTTTTCTCATAAACTTTGGTCTTATCAGGATGCAGTTAATCTTAAGGATCATATTCAAAATTGCTTTAGAAAAGCTGCTTGCGAAATTAATATTGAGAAAAAGAAAAAATTATTATCATTCTATGTAGTAGGAGCTGGATTTACAGGCGTTGAAATGGTTGGCGAGCTTGCCGAGTACGCTCCGATACTATGTGATAAGTATGAAATAGACAGAGAATTGGTTACTATATGCAATGTTGACGTACTGTCGCGTACCGTACCAAATTTGCCAGAAAAGCTGTCGAATAAAGTAGAAAACCGTTTAAGAAAAATGGGCGTCAGTTTGATGCTTAATTCTGGCGTTTGCGGCATTGGCCCTGATTATATAGAAGTAAAAAGAGGAGAAGCATGCGAGAGATATGTCGCTAGCACTGTTGTCTGGGCTGCAGGTATTGAAAGTTCAGAGATTACTGCAGAAGCTGCAAAAACTCTCCAGTCTGCAAACCGGGGTCGTATAAAGATTGATTCATATCTGCGTTCAATCGATAATGAACGTGTTTATGTTGTTGGCGATAATATGTTGTTCACTGCAAAGGGAGAAGAAAGACCTGTTCCACAGATGGTTGAAAACTGCGAACAGAGCGCCGCAGTAGCAGCTAAAAATATAAGTTGTGCTATTACAAAAGAAGGCGAAATGACTGAATATCAGCCGGCCTTTCATGGAATGATGGTTTGCGTAGGCGGACGCTATGGGGTAGCAAGAGTTGGTACACCTAAGCATATGTTTAATTTACCATCTTTCCTGGCAATGTTTGCAAAGCACTTTATAAATATAGTCTATTTTATACAGGTTCTCGGCTGGAACAAAGTATTCAGCTATATAAAACATGAATTTTTCACAATAAGAAATTGCAGAAGTTTTGTAGGCGGACATTTCTCAAACAGAACTCCAAGCTTCTTATTAGTTGCACTTAGAGTTTGGCTAGGCGCAGTTTGGTTATTTGAAGGTATTATGAAAGTAGTTGAGGGCTGGTTTGTATCACCTAAACTAACTGGTTTCTTTGGAGGCGCAAGTGCTTGGTATGATACCATTCTAGGAAAAGTTACTGATGGCACGACAGCAGCTACAGCAGAAGCTGGCGCAGCTGCGGCATCCAGCACAGTTGAGGCGGCAGCAAGCACAGTAGCAGCAGCTGCAGATGCTGTATCTTCCGCTACAGTAGTTGCAGAAGGTGCTGCAAAGGCTGTAGGAACAGTTATATTTGACTTCAATTTCTTAAGTTTATTCCATGCTATATTTGTAAGCGGGAAAGAACTTGCACACTCAACGTTGAGTGATTATGCGTTTAAGCTTGATGTTCCTCTAATGAATTGGTTTGTTGACAAGGTTATTCTTCCAAACGATTCAGTTCAAATATTTATGCAAGGATTTATTGTAATAGCTGAGATTTTGATTGGCCTTGCATTGATGGGTGGATTATTTACAACACCTGCTTCGGCATTCTCACTGGTACTTCAGTTTATGTTTGTATGTACTACCGGTTTATACCTAGGAACCTTCTGGATGATATTTGCTGCAATAGCAGTATTGATAGGTGCAGGGCGGACCTTTGGACTTGATTACTATGCAATGCCATTCTTGAAAAAACAATGGAAAAGGATACCATTCGTAAAAAGGTTGTATATTTATAATGACTAATGAAAATATAAAAAAATACGACGAAGTTTCTTATATAGCAAACGAGGTAGCTTTGGATTTAGTAAAAGAAGAAGTGAATCGGGTATTATCAAATACACCGGTCATTATCCGTAAGTATACTGAACACCTAAAAACCTCAAGTGGTAAGTATATACGAGCCACATCATTGCTTGCATGTGCTGAAAATGAGGATGGATTAATCCATCCTCATGCAATAAAATTTGCAGCAGCCATCGAATTATTACACTTGGCAACACTGGTTCACGATGATATTATTGATAATGCAAATATCAGGAGAGGCAATCTAACCCTCCAGAAAAAATATGGTAAAAGAACTGCAGTTATTTGCGGGGACTATCTATTTTGTGTAGCTTTACAACTTGCTACAGATGTTTCCAATAAGGAAGATTATTTAAAGTTTAACATGGATGATTATATGGGAAAAGTCTGCTTGGGAGAGCTGAACCAGCATATTAACAATGGATATTTGGATTTATCTGTGTATCAGTATTTAAAAATAATCTCAGGCAAAACGGCTGCTCTTTTTGAAGCATCATTTTATGCAGGTGCTATATTGAGTGAAGAGAAAATGTCAGTTGTTAATAAATATATGCGTCTAGGTCATTATATAGGGATGATTTTCCAGATGACTGATGATTGTATAGATTTTGAGAAAACTGAAACTATAGCCAAAAAACCTGTACAATCGGATTTTGAGCAGGGAGTAATTACACTTCCTCTAATATACGCTTTTAAAAACATGGTTGGTTTGAAGGATAAAGCCAAGAATAATCAGCTATCAAGAAATGAAATTAACGAAGCTGTCGCAAGTACAGGCGGGTTAGGCTATACAAAGAAAATATCAAAAAAGTATTACGATAAATCTATGAGTATAATTAGTGAACTTGATATTACTTCGCATAAAAAGGCAAGACTAATATCTATCTTAGATAAAGCTTTTCGATTAACCTAGTGCAAGGCAAAACATGGAGGGTATGAGTGGTAGCAAGATTTTTAGACTACGTTGAAATAAAAACAAAGATAACCAGTATATTTGCTTTTTTAATGTCAATAGCCTATCTTTTTTATATAGAAGAACCTATAAACTGGAAGCTTACTCTTATATTCTTTACTTCAATGTTTGTTTTTGATTTAACAACAACAGCTATTAATAATTATATTGATACCAAAACAAACCATCAGACTCTTGCATTTAAAAGAAATATTGCATTATTGATTATTATTATTTTGCTGGGGATAAGTACGGCGTCGGGGTTATATTTGGCATATCTGACTGACGCTGTAATCCTTATTGTTGGGGCAATTTGCTTTGTGTGTGGAATTTTATATACGTTTGGTCCTGTACCAATTTCACGCCAGCCACTGGGCGAGTTACTCTCGGGCCTGTTTTATGGATTCTTTATACCTTTTATTATATTTTATATAAATATGCCTGCAGGTACTCTTTTATCTATAAATCTTAGTTTTACAACGATTAATATTAATTTGAATATTTTGCCCATTATAAATATTATTTTATTGTCAGTTATACCAATATGTACTACAGCAAATATAATGCTGGCAAATAATATTTGTGATTTAGAGAGAGATATCACGCAAAAGCGATATACATTACCCTATTATTTAGGTAATAAAGCATTAAGCTTATTTGCGGGTATTTACTATTTAATATATATTGATATAATAATACTAGTATTATTAAGAGTAGTATCACCTGTTTGTTTGTTTGCATTATTAACAATATACTTTACTCAGAAGAATATAAATAAATTTGTTAATAAACAGGAAAAAGAAACAACTTTTAATACTGCCATTAAAAACTTTGTAATTATTATGGGTTCTATTACATTAATGATTTTGATAAGTGGATTAATTAGCTGATTCATACTTAAGATATCTTGTGAATGTATTAAAGTTGAAATGCGCATAACAAGGAGGAAGGATGAAGTTTTTCAGAAGGTCTGATTTAGTTATTATTTTAACAATGGTTGTTATAGGAGTGGCTGTCTGGTTCGGCTATAAATTTGCTTTTTCAGATACACCGGCTAAGGCTGAGATTTATTATAAATCAGAATTGATAGAGACAGTAGATTTAAATGCAGGGGTAGATAAAAGATTCTCGATTCCACAGGACGAAAACGTTGTTTTTCATCTTCAGAAAGATGGAAGTATAGGATTTGAAAAGTCTGATTGTCCGGACAAAGTATGCATAGAAACAGGGATGCTCCACACAGTTGGTCAGACAGCTGCTTGTCTGCCTAATGAAATAATCTTAAAAATTGTACCATTAGATGACCGCAGCGATAAAGACCTGGATATGGTAGTAGGTAAGTAACAGTAAAAAATAATATTGTAAATTATTTTTTTGTTTATTACTGAATAGAAGGGTTAAATATATATATATGGATAAAAATTTAGGCAACATGTCAAAAACAAAAAAAATGGTTATTACCGCATTACTTTTTGCTGTTGCACTTGTTCTTTCTATTGTAGAAAACTCGTTTCCTGCTATCTTACCCGTTGTACCGGGAGTAAAACTTGGCCTTTCCAATATTGCAGTTATGTTTGCATTGTTTTTTTTAGAAAAAAAGCAAGCTTTTACTATTGCAACATTAAAAGCATTTTTTGTATTTACTACAAGAGGCCCTATTGCAGGCTTGCTGAGTTTTAGTGGAGGAATACTGTCATTAGTAGTTATGTCATTGCTAATTATAGTATTTAAAGACAAAGTATCATATTTGATATTAAGTATTTTTGGCTCTGTCAGTCATAATATTGGCCAATTTATAGTAATTTCACTGATATATACAAATATGTATTTATGGGTGTACTTGCCGGTGTTATTGATTACAGGTGTGATTGCCGGTGCGGCAACGGCTACTTTACTAAGGTTTATTTTACCGGCTCTAAAGCGGCTGGTTTAAAATAAAAAATAAAAATGAAATTTGGAGGAAATACTATGAAAAAAGTACTTTCGTTAGTTTTAAGTGCTACCCTCGCAATGGCTATTTTTGCTGGTTGTGGTGCAGACAAGGCAGGAAAAGGCGAATCTGTTAAAACTGGTCTTGCAGTAATTTCATCAGTTGCAAAATCAGCAGACGCTGGAGAGAAAGATGGTTTGGCACAGGTTGATTCAACTGTTGTTGCAGTAACAGTTGGTGCTGATGGCAAAATTGTAAAATGTGCTATTGACAATGCTCAAACAAAGATCAATTTCTCAAAAGAAGGTAAGATTCTTACAGATAAGGCAACTGTATTTGTAGGAAAACAGGAACTTGGAGAAACTTATGGAATGAAAAAGTCTTCTGGTATAGGCAAGGAATGGAGCGAACAAGCTACTGCATTTGCTGACTATGTAGTAGGTAAAACTGTTGATGAAGTAAAGGGTATTGCTGTAAATGATAAGGGTGCTCCATCAGATAAGGATTTAGCTGCTTCTGTAACAGTACATATAACTGATTTTGTTGCAGCAATCGAAAAAGCTGTTGCTAATGCACAGGATGTAGGAGCAAAATCAACTGACAAATTGGGTCTTGGTGTTGTAACAACTATTGCTAAATCAGCAGATGTTGGAGAAAAAGATGGCCTTGCACAGGCTTATTCATACTACACAGCTACAACATTTGGCACAGATGGCAAAATTACCAGCTGCGTAATTGATGCTTCACAATCAAACGTTAACTTCAGCAAAGAAGGTAAAATCACTTCTGACTTAAAAGCAGAATTGAAGACTAAGAATGAGCTCGGTGATGCTTATGGCATGAAAGCAAAATCTGGTATAGGTAAAGAGTGGAATGAACAAGCAAATGCTTTCGCTAAATATGCAGTTGGCAAAACTGTTGATGAGGTTAAGGGAATAGCATTAAAAGAAGGCGTTCCAGCTGAAAAGGATTTAACAAGCTCAGTAACTGTTCATGTAACTGATTTGCAGACTGTTATAGAAAAAGCAGGAAAGACTGCTAAATAGTATTTTTATTAATAAAGATAATATTTAATAGCAAAATTATGAGAGGTAGTTTTACTACCTCTCAAATATTATTGAGGTGAGATTTTGTTTAAGAAAATTGTTTTAACTATAGTAACATTTGCATTCCTAATTAACATTACTGCCTGCAGTAAAAATGAAAAAACCAGATATGAGGCAGAGTTTCTGGTGCTGTTTGATACCTTGACCAAAATTGTTGCCTACACAGACAGTAAGGAGGAATTCACTAAACAATCTCAGCTTATTTATGATAGCCTTAAAGAATACCATGAACTTTATGATATTTATAATGATTATCCAGGTATAAATAATATCAAAACTATTAATGATAATGCAGGTGTTAAGCCTGTTAAAGTTGATAAAAGAATAATTGATCTACTGATTTTTGCAAAAGAAGGATATAAGAAAACAAACGGAAGGATGAACGTTGCTTTTGGATCGGTTTTGAGCATCTGGCACGATTATCGTGAGGCAGGCCTCGAAGATGAAGCAAATGCTGCCCTTCCACCTATGGACAAGCTTCAGGAAGCATCTAAACACACAGATATAAATAAAGTTATAATCGATGAAGCGAATTCTACAGTATATTTGGAAGATCCTGAGATGAGTCTGGATGTAGGAGCTGTTGGAAAGGGTTATGCAGTTGAGCAGGTTGCCCGGATTGCAATTGAGAATGGTTTCACTGCCGGATTGATCAGTGTAGGAGGAAATGTACGTGCAATAGGTTATAAGGGTGAAAATAAAGAACTATGGAATCTTGGAATTCAAAATCCGGATAAAGAGAGTGAGAAAACAAGCCTCCACATTGTTAATGTTACCAACGCAAGTGTTGTAACAAGTGGAGATTATGATAGATACTATACTGTAAATGGCAAAAGATACCACCACATAATTGATCCTAATACATTATTTCCATCAGAATATTTTACTGCTGTTACAATAATCTGCCCTGATTCAGGCTTTGCAGATGTATTATCCACTGCATTGTTTAATATGCCTTATGAAGAGGGTTTAAAATTTATAAATTCATTACCCGATACTGAAGCATTGTGGGTAATGAAAAATGGTGAAATTAAGTATAGTGACAATTTTAAAAAGCTAATTAAAGAATAGAATAAAATTTTTATCTATTACAAACAATATTTTAGAAATTAAAATGTTTGGAGGGATAAAATATGTCAACTAAGAAAATGAGCCAGCCTAACACAGGTATTAAGTGCGTTGTTAATACTTGCGAATATTATATGTCGGGAGATCATTGCACAGCGGAAAAAATTGAAGTACAACACAGAAATGCAAGTACTTCTGATGATACAGATTGTGCAACATTCATTCCTCATGGGAAACTTTAATTGAGTTAAGTCAGGTATAGCTTGCCGGTTAATCACCGGCAGGCTATTTTGTTGTTTTTCAAATACACGTATTTACATATACTGGTTGGGTATAGTATTATATGCTTAACTAATTTTCTTAAAAAATGGCAAAACTTCTGAGAGGAAACGAACATATGCTCACATTTAATGAATTATATAATCGGCTGACAAAAGCATCTGTAAATAATAGGACTCAAGAGGAACTTGAGAAAATAAGAAAAGAGAATTTCGATTCTCATCAGCTTGACTGCTTATTGCACCCTGAAAAATATGGACCTGTATGGGAAATAGATCATTGCCATTGCTCTGAAGAAGGTGAGGGATGCAGTGTCAATTGCTTGTTTGATGCAGTGACAAAAGATGAAAAAGGAAATGTTACAATTAATAAGGACCTCTGCGTCGGATGCAACGACTGTATTGAAAATTGTAAAGCCAACAGACTGATAGGTAGTAAGGATATATTGCCAACTTTTGAAGCAATCAGAAGTGGTAGAGGACCCGTCTATGCTATGATTGCACCTGCATTTAAAGGACAATTTAGTGATGAAGTCACACCGGGAAAGCTCCGGAGTGCTTTTAAAAAGATTGGTTTTGCTGGAATGGTTGAAGTAGCTCTTTTTGCAGATATCCTGACTTTAAAAGAAGCGTTGGAATTTGATCATAACATTCTTGATGAAAAGGATTTTCAGCTGACAAGCTGTTGCTGCCCCATGTGGATTGCCATGATTAGAAAAATATATAATCAGCTGGTTCCCCATGTTCCTGCTTCTGTTTCACCTATGGTTGCATGTGGAAGATCTATTAAATTGCTTGAGCCGGATTCAATCACTGTATTTATAGGTCCCTGTATTGCAAAAAAGGCGGAAGCACGTGAAGCAGATATTGCCGATGCGGTTGACATTGTTCTGACCTTTCAGGAAGTACAGGATATATTTGAATTTGCAAACATTAATCCTGCTGATATGGAAGATGATCCCCGTGATCATTCTTCAAGAGCAGGCAGAATTTATGCCAGAACCGGCGGAGTAAGTGAAGCAGTCAAAAGTACAGTTGAAAGACTAAATCCAAACCGAAAAATTACTGTAAGAACCCAGCAAGCAGATGGGATGCCTGCCTGTAAAAAGATGCTCAACGAAATAAAAGATGGCATCATAAATGCCAACTTTATTGAAGGTATGGGGTGTGTAGGAGGCTGCGTAGGGGGGCCAAAGGCTATTTTGAACCGTGAAGAAGGAAAAGTAAATGTGGATGAATATGGAGATGAGGCTGTCTATCCAACTCCGATAGACAACCCATATGTAATCGATTTACTCCACCGGCTTGGATTTGATACTGTAGAAAGCTTGCTTGAACGTAGTGATATTTTTACAAGAGAATTTAAATAGGAATAAAACAGGAGAAAGTTAAATACATGATTGAAAACTGGAAAAAAAGCATTGTACTATTTTTAGCTAGTCAAACTATATCTTTATTTGGATCTTCTCTGGTTCAGTATGCCATAATGTGGTATATAACACTTGAAACACAGTCTGGTATTATGATGACAATATCAATAATTTGCGGGTTTGTGCCTACATTTTTTCTTTCGCCGTTCGCCGGCGTATGGGCAGACCGATACAACCGCAAATTGCTAATTGCCTTGGCTGATGCCTTTATTGCATTTGCAACACTTGTATTGGCAGTTTTATTCCTACTTGGTTATGATGCTATGTGGCCGCTTTTCGTGATGTCTGCAATACGCTCTCTTGGCTCGGGAGTTCAGACACCGGCAGTGGGAGCGTTTATTCCACAGATTGTACCTACGGATAAACTGACAAAAGTTAATGCTACAAATGGGACAATCCAGGCAATGACTATGCTGATATCACCAATGTTGAGCGGTGCATTACTTACGGTCGCTCCAATTGAAGTAATATTTTTTATTGATGTTATTACTGCCGGGCTGGCAATTTCTGTGCTGGTGTTCTTCTTACACGTGCCACTGCATGCAAAAGCATCAGAAAAACAATCTGTAAGCTATTTAAAAGACTTTAAAGAAGGACTTACTTACATTAATAACCATAAGTTTATTAAAAAGCTTTTTGTATATTTTGCCATATGCTTCTTTTTAGTCTCACCGGGTGCGTTCCTGACACCATTACAGGTTACCCGTAGCTTTGGGAACGATGTTTGGAGATTAACTGCAATAGAAATTGCATTTTCAATAGGTATGATGATTGGAGGGGTAATAATAGCCTCATGGGGAGGCTTTAAAAATAAAGTTTATACAATGACATTGTCTTTACTGGTCATGGCAGCAAGTACTATACTTCTTGGAATAATTCCGATATTTCTCATTTACCTTATGTTTATATCCATTTACGGTATTGCAATGCCCTTCTTTAATACCCCGGCGACTGTTTTGCTGCAGGAAAAAGTTGAGCAGGATTATCTTGGAAGAGTTTTTGGAGTTTTGTCGATGCTGTCAAGTTCTATGATGCCGCTTGGCATGCTTTTATTTGGTCCCTTAGCAGATTACACAAAAATTGAATATATACTTTTGGGGACCGGAATTTTATTACTTGTTCAGAGTCTATTTCTATTCGGAAATAAAGTGCTTTTAAGAGCAGGTATGGAGTTGGAAAGCTAATAATAAACCAAAAACTTTATTTAAGGGAGTAATTATATGAAAAAGATACGAGATCGTATACTGATTTATACAATGATAAGTACGTTAATAATAATATTTATTATATCAGGTGTATCCTTATTAGCTCTAGAAGACACAAATAAAAAAAATATACAAGAGGTAAATTCGATACTCCGTGAAAATTTTGATACAAAAATCAAAGAACAAGTCGAATCTGCTGTAAGTATCCTGAAGAGTTATAGTAACAAAGTGGATAAAGGTGAGATTACGCTTGAAAATGCAAAAAAAGCCGGTGCTGATACTATAAGAAACCTACAATACGGCAAAGACGGTTATTTTTGGATTGATACATACGATGGTATTAATGTGGTGTACTTAGGAAAGGATACCGAAGGTAAAAACAGACTAAACAATAAAGACGCGAGCGGAGTAGAATACATAAAAGAGATTATTAACAATGGCCGAAAAAAAGGCGGTGGGTTTACTGATTATCAGTTTCCGCGACCGGGGGAGGAAACCCCTTCACCAAAGAGAGGATATTCACTTGCGTTTGAGCCATTTGGCTGGGTAGTTGGTACCGGAAACTACATAGATGATATTGAAACTGCAGTAAATGAAAAGAAAGTAAGACTGCAGGAGGTTATGGATAGAACGCTATTATATATTAGTATGGCAAGTATTTTCTCCATACTGTTGTCCGGATGTGTGCTATTTATGTTAGGAAATAGATTAGCGAGACCTATTGTAGCTGCATCGCAATTTCTGGGATATCTGTCTGAAGGTGATTTTACAAGAAATATACCTGGCGAAAAAAGCTTGCTAAAAAATAAGGATGAAACAGGCTTTCTGATCAGATCCTTATTGAAAATGAAGCAAGGGGTAAGCGAATCAGTAAAAATAATACTTGAACAAAGCAGGGATACATTGTCAAGTGTTGAACAGTCGAAGAAAAGTTTAAGTATATTAAATAAAAAAATTGAGGAAGTAGCCTCAACAACACAGGAGATATCAGCAGGAATGGAGGAGACGGCTGCTACGACAGAAGAGGTAAGTTCAGCTGCTGATGAAATTGAAATTGCAGTAAATAATATTGCTGTAAAAGCCCAGGAGGGAGCCCAAGAGGTTGTAAAAATAAGCAATAGGGCAGAAGAACTTAAGGTCCAGGCTATAAATTCAAAGCAGATTGCAGATGAAGTATATGAAAATACAAGAGTGAAGCTGATTGAGGCTATAGAAGAATCCAGATCTGTAGAACAGATAAAGCTGCTATCCGACACGATTTTGCAGATAACAACACAAACAAATTTGCTTTCATTGAATGCATCAATTGAGGCTGCAAGAGCAGGGGAATCCGGTAAGGGTTTTGCAGTGGTTGCTGATGAAATTAGAAAGCTTGCGGAAGATTCCAAAGCAGCAGTATCTGAAATTCAAAAGGTGACTAATATTGTACTATCGTCAGTGGATAAGCTTAATACCAGCTCTCAGAATATGCTTGATTTTATAAGCAGTCAGGTAATTAAAGACTATGAGGTTCTTGTGGATACAGGTGAACAGTATAGTAGTGATGCTAAAAAAGTAAGCGACATAATAACAGATTTTAGTGCTACAGCACAAGAGCTGACAGCATCCATTGAAAATGTGACACGTTCTATAAACTCGATATCTGAAGTGGTAAATGAGACAGCAGCAGGGACACAGAGCATAGCAGATAAGAACATTATAATAAATGATGGATCCGAGGAACTGTTAAAACAAACGGAAGCTGTTAAAGAAAGTGCATATAAGCTAAAAAGCGCGGTTGCAAAGTTTAAAGTTAACGAATAAAAATAGAAAAAGAAGTGAATGTTCTGAGAAAAAAGGACATTCACTTTTTTTGACGTAAATAATATTTTTAGTAAATTTTTTGTATATTGACAATCATATTAAAGATGTGTTATTGTCTGTTTTTAGAAGATTATATTTTAGAAGGATAAATGCCATGAATAAACCGGAACTTTTAGGAAGATGGACTAAAGAAAAATCAGAAGAACTATATGGAATTAAAAACTGGGGAGCCGGATATTTCTCTATTTCAGATAAGGGTGAGGTATTGGTTAACCCGTATAAAGATAATGAATCGACTGCTATAAGTCTGATGGATATCATTTCAGGAGTAAGGGAGCGTGGCCTTGACATGCCTGTGCTTCTTAGATTTGAGAATCTTCTGGATTCACAGATTTCATATTTGAATAACTCTTTTAATGATGCCATAAAAAAGCTGAATTACAAGGGAGTGTACAGAGGTGTATACCCAATCAAAGTTAATCAACAGCAACAGGTTGTTGAGGAAGTAACTAAATTTGGTCAGCGCTACCATCATGGTCTGGAAGTGGGCAGCAAAGCTGAATTGGTTGCGGCACTTTCTGTAATGAAGGACAAGGAAGCCTGTCTTATTTGTAATGGGTATAAAGATGAAGAATTCATTGATCTTGGCCTTTATGCTGTAAAAATGGGCTTTAAATGTTTCTTTGTTATTGAAATTCCCGGTGAACTGGATATCGTGCTGGAACGTTCAAAAGCTTTAGGAATTAAACCTAATATAGGTATCAGAATCAAATTGTCAGCAAAAGCAGGCGGACACTGGACTGAATCCGGCGGAGACCGCAGTATATTCGGTCTTAATATGTCTCAGGTAATTTCAATGGTGGATACTTTAAAAGAGAAGAACATGCTAGACTCTCTTAGACTGCTGCACTATCACCTTGGATCTCAGATACCTAATATCAGAGACATCCGTTCTGCTGTTTTGGAAGCAACCCGTGTGTATGCAGAGCTGGTTAAAGAAGGTGCACCCATGGGTTATTTGGACCTGGGCGGAGGCCTTGCGGTTGACTATGATGGTTCAAACACAAATTATACAAACAGCCGAAATTATACGGTTGAAGAGTATTGTATGGATATAGTTGAAGCTGTAATGACAACGCTTGACTCAAGCGATGTCCCTCACCCGGTAATAGTAACAGAGTCGGGCCGGACAACCGTAGCTTATTATTCAGTTTTGTTGTTTAATGTTTTGGATGTAGAAAAGTTTGAGGAACATGAGATTCCGGACAAGCTCGATGAAAACACATCTGAACAGATAAAGAACCTTTTTGACGTAAATAAGAATTTAACGCTCAAAAATATACAGGAGTGCTATAATGATGCACTTTATTACCGTGACGAGATTCGTGACATGTTTAAACATGGAAGAATAAGCTTGCGTGAGCGTGCGTTCTCTGAAAAAATATTCTGGAATACAATAAACCAGATTGCCAAGGAAAAGAAGAAGCTTAAAAATGCTCCCCCTGATCTGGAAGACATAGAGAGTGCAATAGCTGATATATACTACTGTAATTTTTCAGTGTTCCAGTCTATTCCGGACAGTTGGGCGATTGATCAATTGTTCCCAATAATGCCGTTGCATAGACTGCTGGAATTACCTAAACGTAATACGGTTATTGCTGATATTACTTGTGATTGTGACGGTAAAATAGACCATTTCATAGACCTTCATGATGTCCGTACTACGTTGCCGCTTCATGAGCTAAAGGATGGTCAGGACTATTATCTCGGAGTTTTCCTCGTAGGTGCATACCAGGAAACGCTGGGAGATCTTCATAATTTATTTGGAGATACCAATGTTGTTAGTGTTAAAATTAATCCTGATGGAACCTATGACCTGGTGAAAGAAATTCATGGAGATAGTGTTGCCGATGTACTTTCTTATGTAGAATATGATCCAAAGGATATGCTCATCAGCTTCCGTCAAAAAGCAGAAGATGCAATACATGAAGGCTTAATCAGTGCCAGTGAAAGACCCGAAATTATGAGAGCATATGATAATGGGCTTCGTGGGTACACTTATTATGAGCGATAGTAAATAAAATATGATGATAA
>CAYQCA010000001.1:61717-86410 GCA_964415835.1 uncultured Clostridium sp.
GCACAGGTCATTTTATTGACGAGGGGGGCACTTTTTTATATTTTTTGAATACCCTGCTGAAGTAATTGATATCATCAAAACCGCAAGCCATTGCAACTTCGGTAACATTCAATTCACCATCTTTTAAAAGAAGCTCCGCTTTGTTCACTCTTAGTAAATTTAAATAGTCTTTCAACGTTTTTCCGGTAATACTTTTGAATAGTCTGCAGAAATGGAAGCGACTAATGTTGCTTATATCACATAGTTGTTCTATAGCAATTTTTTCGTTATAATGGTTCTCAATATATTCCAGGACATTGTTAAATCTTTTTAAGTTTTTCATTCTTGTATCGTATTCCTTGGAGGTTAAAACAAGTTGAACATGATTTCTCAGCAACAGTACCAAAAGGCGATAAATAATTGATTTTACAGCCATTTCATACCCAATTTCCTTTTGCTCATATTCTTTAATAAACTCACTTATACATTTTTTTACTTCAAGGCTGCTATTAACTTTATTCTTAAACAATATACGATTTTGAGAAATGGGATTTATATATTTTGTTTCACATGCGTCTATATACCGGCTTTGAAAAAGAGCAGTATCAAAAATAATGCAATAGTACTCGGCAGAATCCGAAAGGAGGTTTCCCTGATGCAATTCATTACTGTTTACTACAATCAGGTCACCTTTTCTGGCAATAAAGTCAAGGGAATTGCATTTTATAAGCACCTCACCTTTTATAAAATACAATAATTCAATTTTCTCATGCCAATGGCAGCTAAAATGATCGGCACCCCGGTTCGTCAGATAATCCTTATGAAAAACTACAGGCAGGGATTGATCCATAGTATCAAATTTCTCATATAACAAATAGTCATTACCCATATAATCCTCCAGATACAAATAGCAATTTTGTGCTAATTTAAAGCAAAGCCGTTCATGAAAAGTATATATATCTATTCTATAATAGTTTCATAATAATAGGAAGCAAAATATTTTATTAGTAGCTTTTTAAAGGAGAACATTATTATGGCTAGTTTTAAGATTGGTGTTATTGTTGATTCCTTCAGGCTGGATATTAAAGAGGGAATAAAGAAAGCAAAGGAGGTTGGAGCTACAGGAATTCAGGTTTATGCTACAAGTGGACCAATGGCACCTGAAAACCTTTCTGTGAAGCAAAGAAAAGAATTACTAGACATGGTTACTTCAGATGGACTTGTTATTTCTGCTCTTTGTGGAGACCTTGGAAGTGGATTTGGAGACAAAGAGAGCAATGGCTGGAAAATAGAAAAGTCAAAAAGAATCATGGATCTGGCAAAGGACTTACAGACAAACATTATTACTACACATATAGGTGTAGTACCAGAAAATCCTCAGCACCAGAGATGGGGAGTAATGCAGGAGGCATGTGAGGCCCTGGGCGAGTATGGAGATAATGTGGGAGCATATTTTGCTATTGAAACTGGGCCAGAAACTTCCTCCGTGCTAAAGAAATTCCTTGATAGTTTAAGCTCTAAAGGCGTTAAGGTTAATATGGACCCTGCAAATCTCGTAATGGTAACCGGAGATGATCCTGTTAAGGCTGTACATAATCTTAAGGATTATATAGTGCATACTCATGCGAAGGATGGAATTATGCTTAGAAAGGGAGACCCGGAAGTAATTTATGGGATAATTGAAGAAGCTATTCAGTCAGAGGTAGCCTTCAGAGAGGTTCCGCTAGGCGAAGGCAGTGTTGATTTCGTTGAGTATTTGAAGGCACTGGACTCAATTGGATACAATGGATTCTTAACTATAGAAAGAGAAGTTGGCAATAACCCTGAAAAAGATATCAGAACAGCTGTGGAATTCTTAAATAAAACAATTGCCAGAGTTAATGGCTAAAACAGGAGGATGAATTCATATGAAAAAAGTTAAAGTTGGTATAATCGGAGCCGGTGGAATTAGCCAAAGTCATATTGCCGGCTATAAAGCACTTGATAATGTAGAAATCTACGCGGTGTGTGATATAAATGAACAAAGGGCAATTGAATGTTCAAAGAATCACAACATAAAGCATGTATTTACTGATTTCAATGAAATGTTAAAGCTTGAGGAGCTGGATGCGGTAAGCGTTTGCACCTGGAACAACGTACATGCCCCTGCAACAATTGCTTCATTAAAAGCCGGAAAGCATGTACTGTGTGAGAAACCCATGGCAATGAATGCGGAGCAGGCATTGGAGATGGAGAAAGCCGCAGAGGAATCCGGTAAAATCTTGATGATTGGTTTTGTTAGAAGATTTGGCAATGATGCAAGAATACTCAAAGACTTTATTGATAATGGAATGATGGGCGATATCTATTATGCCAAGGCTACCTATTTAAGAAGATATGGATGCCCTGGTGGATGGTTTGGAGATAAGAGTCGTTCAGGTGGTGGTCCTCTGATTGACCTGGGTGTTCATGTTATTGATTTGGTACGATACCTGATGGGTAAGCCCAAAGTGGTTGCAGTAACCGGAGCTACCTTTGACAAGCTTGGGGCAAGAGACAATTTAAAAGTTAAAGCCGGTTATTTATCTGCGGATAAAGACAAAATATTTAATGTTGAAGACTTGGCTGTAGCAATGATTAAATTTGACAATGGTTCTGTCTTAAATGTTGAAACAAGTTTTAGCCTCAATATGAAGAATGACCTGGGCAACATCGAGCTGTTCGGTACAAAATCAGGTGCAAAATTAGATCCAAAATTGGAGTTCTTCTCAGAAATGAACAATTATCTTGTTGATGTTACACCTGCTCATGAAACAGCTTTAAGTTTCAATGGCCTTTTCGAAAATGAAATTGCCCATTTTGTTGATTGTGTTGCAAACGGGACACAATGTATCAGCCCTGCAGCAGACGGTGTTGAGCTGATGAAAATAATTGATGCAGTATACGAGTCTGCAAGAACCGGAAGAGAAGTTGTACTATAGGTGAGGAGGATTTTTATGAAAATAGGAGTGAGTTCATACAGCTTTTCTAAAGCTGTTAACAGCGGAGTTTTAACTCAATTTGATGTAGTAAGCAAAGCAAAGGAAATGGGATTTGAGATTATAGAATTTGCCGGATTGATAGTACCTGAAGGCGAGACAGCAGAGTCCTATGCAGAAAGAATTAAAGAGGAGTGCGCCCGTGTAGGAATAGAAATGGGTAATTATACAATAGGGGCTGACTTTATTAATGGCTCAGATGGTAATCTGGAAGCAGAAATTGAAAGGCTTAAAGGTGAAGTAAGGATAGCTAAAATACTTGGAGCACCGGGTATGCGCCATGATGCCACTGCAGGCTTCAAGCCCGGCTACGTTGGGCCAAAGAGCTTTGATGATGCACTTCCAATACTGGTAAAAGGGTGTAGGGCAATAACTGAATATGCACAAGATTTCGGAATCAGAACAATGGTAGAAAACCATGGATTCTTCTGTCAGGATAGCGAAAGAGTTGAAAAACTCGTCAATGGTGTTAACCATAAGAATTTCGGAATACTCGTCGATATGGGAAACTTCCTTTGTGCAGATGAAGATCCTTTTAAAGCAGTGGGAAGATTAGCTCCTTATGCATTTCATGTTCATGCAAAAGATTTCCACACAAAACCAGGTACAAGTCCAAATCCGGGAGAGGGTTGGTTCTTTTCCAGAGGAGGTAATTACTTGCGTGGTTCAATAATTGGCCATGGGGATGTTCCGGTTGTACAATGCCTGAGAATTTTGAAAAATGCAGGCTATAATGGTGCTGTTTCAATAGAGTTCGAAGGTATGGAAGATTCTTTCACAGGAATTTCTGTTGGACTTCAAAACCTGAAGAATTACACACTGTAAGGTGACTAAATAAAAATCAGGCTGGCACATTACGCCAGTCTGATTTTTATTTTATTAAGTAAATCTTATTCTATATACCTTAAAATTGGATTTCTTGCGGCACCGACTTCATCAAGTCTACGAACCGGAGTTTTCACCGGAGCCTGGTGTAATGCTTCAGGATTTGTTTTAGCCGTATTATACAGATTAATAAATACTTCTATAGCCTCATCCATTCTTTCCTTTGATTCCGTTTCTGTAGGCTCTACCATAAGGGCCTCATGGACTATATGAGGGAAATACATTGTTGGAGGATGAATGTTGTTGTCCAATAATGCTTTTGCTATATCCAGTGCAGAAACACCGGTTTCATTGTGGAGCTTCTCAAGGGTCATAACAAATTCATGCATGCAAATTTCGTTATAGGCCATATCATATACTTCACTCAGACGTTTCATCATATAATTTGCATTGAGGACGGCGTTAGTAGCTGCTTCCGGAATTCCTTTTTTACCAAGAGTAAAAATATATGTGAGTGCTTTTACTATAACCAGGAAATTACCATAGAAAGCCTTTACCCTGCCAATTGATTTTTGAGGTACAATTAGAGAGAAGTTGCCATCAGTTTCACTAACTACAGGTCCAGGTAAGAAGTGCTTTAAAATGTCCTTACAGCCCACAGGGCCACTACCCGGGCCACCACCCCCGTGAGGAGTTGAGAAGGTCTTATGCAAATTTAAATGTATTACATCGAATCCCATATCACCCGGCTTTGCTATACCCATAATAGCATTTAGATTTGCTCCGTCATAATAGCAAAGTCCTCCTGCTTCATGGACATTAGCTGTTATTTCAAGAATATTCTTATCAAAGATTCCGACTGTATTAGGATTCGTAAGCATTAAGCCGGCAGTATCATTACCAACCGTGTTCCTTAGAGCCTCTACATCAACGCAGCCATCCTCTTTGGATGGAATATTCACAACCTCAAAACCTGCCATAGTAGCAGAAGCAGGGTTGGTTCCATGTGCTGAATCGGGAACAATAATCTTTTTCCTATTCAAGTCACCACGATCTCTATGATAAGCTTTTATAAGCAGTAGTCCCGTATATTCTCCATGGGCTCCGGCTGCCGGCTGAAACGTCATAGCATCCATTCCTGTGATTTCACATAGATATTGTTCACTTTTTTTCAATACCTCAAGGCAGCCTTGTATAGTGTCTTGCGGTTGAAGCGGATGAATAGCTGAAAATCCAGGCAGCTTTGCCATATCCTCATTTATCTTGGGATTATATTTCATGGTACAGGATCCTAAGGGGTAGAAGCCGTCATTAATACCATGCACCCTTTCTGAAAGCTCCTTATAATGCCTTGTAAGTTCATTTTCTGATATATTGGGCAAATTAAGAGGTTGCTCTCTTGTTTCTCTGAAGATAACCTCAGGTACGTCGCAGGAGGGCATAAGATCCAAGTGCTGCTCTTTCGAACCTTTTTCAAATATCAGTTTCATTCTATAGCACCCCCTTAATAATTTCAACAGTCTTATCCATTTCAGCCTTTGTTACTACTTCAGTGACGCACCACAAAATTCCGCCGTTTACAGGCAGACCTCCAAGTATTCCATGGTTCTGCAATGCTGACAGGATATTCTGCTTCTTATTTTCATCATCACAGACAGTTACAAATTCATTGAAAAACTCACCTATATATTTCAGCTTTAAATCTGTATGCTTTTCCAGTTGACCTGCCAGATAGTGAGCTTTGGACATTGAAAGCTTCGCTGCCTGCTTCATTCCAATCCCACCCATAGCCGACATATATGCTCCCGCAATTAAAGCACAATGCGCCTGATTTGAACAGATATTTGATGACGCTTTTTCACGACGGATATGCTGCTCACGTGCAGTAAGAGTGAGTGCAAAAGCCCTTTGTCCGTCTACATCGACGGTCTGACCTACAATCCTGCCCGGGAGTTTTCGGAGCATTGACTGCGTGCATGCCATAAAACCCAGGTATGGCCCTCCGAAAGCCATATTTAACCCCAATGGCTGACCATCACCTACCGCAATATCAGAACCGCATTCAGCGGCCGTTTTCATTAGAGCTGAGGCAATAGGATTTACACTCATTATATATTTTGCTCCGCTGGCATGGACAATTTCACCAATTTCAGCGGCATCCTCCATCAGTCCATAAAAGTTTGGCTGCTGCAGACAGAAACACGCAGCATCATCGCCAAGCATTGCTTTCAAGGCCTCTTTATCAGTTTGACCATCTTTTTCGGGAACAACCGCTATTTCTGTATCTGAACCAAAGCAATATGTTTTAACTGTTTCGATTATGTGGGGGTGTGTACATGCTGAAATGTACACTTTATTTCGTTTTCTTTCCTTACACATGGTCAGTGCTTCAGCAACGGCTGTTGCACCGTCATAAACAGATGCATTAGCAACATCCATTCCTGTGAGCATGCATATCATGGTTTGAAATTCAAAAATTGACTGCAAGATTCCCTGGCTGATTTCGGCCTGATACGGAGTATATGCAGTAACAAATTCTTCTCTGGTGGTAACACTCTGAACTACTGCCGGAATGTAATGGTTATAGCTGCCTGCACCACGAAGAATTGTCCTGAACGTCCTATTTTTCTCAGCTATAGTACTCACAGCGGCTCTGACCTCCAGCTCGCTCATTCCTTCAGGAAGGTTTAGATTATCACCGACAAGCAATTCCTTTGGTATACTCTGATACAAATCAGCTATATCCTTAACGCCTACAACATTAAGCATTTCTTCCCTTTGTGACGGAGTTGCAGGAATATAACTTCCCATATTTTAAGCCTCCTTTAAGCAAAATTCTTCGTATTGCTCTGCAGTCATAAGGTCGGTAGCTGTTACATTTTCCACTTTTATAATCCATGATTCATAAGGCTCTTCATTAAGTTTTTCAGGTGAATTTGTCAAGGCTTCATTAACATCACAAATAATGCCTGCCACTGGGCTGTTTACATCAGAAACTGCCTTTACCGATTCTATATCGCAAAATGCTTTGCCTGCGTTTACTCCGTCTCCTGTCTGGGGAAGATTAATAAAAACTATATCACCCATAGAGTCCTGGGCAAAATCGGTTATACCTACTGCAACTTTACCATCTTCCAAGGTTTTTACCCACTCGTGGGTTTTAGAATACTTTAAATTATTTGGTACATTCATTTCAAAATCCTCCATTCATTTTTTATTATATTTAAGTTATATTAGCAGAATCTTTTGTAGAAGGGTAGTTTAACTACTTCAGCCTCAACAAGCCTTCCACGTACATCAATATCTAGCTTTTTTCCAAGTTCAAACTGCGAAATTTCTATGTAGCCCATGGCTACAGCTTGATTGAGAAACGGGCAGTGTGTGCCGGATGAAACCCAGCCAATTTCCACGCCTTCCTTACTGAAGAGCTTGCAACCTTCTCTTGCAATACCTCTGCCTGTGACCTTTAACCCGACACGCTTGATCTGAGGTAAACCTCTGTCCAGAATAGCTTTTTTACCAATAAAGTCTCCTTTATCCATCTTGCAGAACATGCCAAGTGAAGCTTCCAGCGGAGAAATATCATCATTCATTTCATGACCATAAAGAGGCATCCCGGCTTCTAAGCGTAATGTATCCCTCGCTCCCAATCCACAGGGAATAAGACCGTCTATTTCACCCGCAGCAAGAAGTGAATTCCACAGCGAAACAGCGTCCTCAGACTTGCAGTATAATTCAAAACCATCTTCTCCGGTGTAGCCTGTACGTGAAATTATACTTGTAATATTACCTTCTGAAGTTTTTATAATACCTTTCTCTACAAAGGTATAGTATTTTTGAGGAATGTATTGTATATCACATATCTTTTGCAAAATTTTGAAGGCATTTGGCCCTTGAAGGGCAATTTGAGCTAAATCCTCAGATACGTCTTCAAAACTGACATCACCGGATAAATGCTGTGAAATCCATAAAGCATCTTTTTCATGATTAGCCGCATTTACCACCAGAAGGTACTTGTTTTCTCCTAGCATGTAAACTAACAGGTCATCCACTATGCCGCCTTTTTCATTACACATCGGAGAGTACTTGATAGCTCCGGCCTCCATCATAGATAAGTCCGCTGGCAATAGCATGTTTAGATTTTTTAAGGCATCACTACCTTCCAAGATTAGTTCAGCCATATGCGATACGTCGAATATACCCGCATTTGTCCGTACAGCCATATGCTCAGCAATAATACCTTTTTCATATTGTATGGGAAGTAAATAACCTGCAAATGGGACTACTTTACCGCCCAAGTCCAAATGAATTTGATATAATTGTGTCTTTTTATCCATAATTCCCCCCAAAAATAATATTTTTATACAACAAAAAACAGAACCACATAAAATCCATAAGCTAAATAAAGCTTACGAAATAAATGCGACTCTGTTCATAAACCAGAGAGATTCCCTTCCATGTCAAATAAAAGGTTGCCCCGTTGGTGCATTAATGCTTTCCAGAGAATCGTCGAGATACGGTCCTTTTGCCTGAGAGTTTTTTCATATACCCCTTCGGCGTTACATATCATGTAATCTCTCCCGAATCCGTCATCCGATATTTTTTATTTATACAGCTCGAGTATATATTTATATTATGCTATTGTCAATACATTTGTGCTCATTTTCCCAGTTCATCCCAGTGCTCATATGCCTCGTACAATTCAGCCAGGCACCCTGCTTTGTCACGAGCTAGAATAATCCCACGCAAACGCGCTATATTCATACTAAAAGCATTTATTTCATCACGCTCTGAACTAAATTGAACTCTGGTAACTATCTTTTTCCATGTCTTTTCAAGCTGTACTGTTTTATCATTGGCATCCTCCCATTTGTCTGATTCTACGTCAGTAATAATTAGATTTATTGATTCAGGAATATTATCATTTTTACCAAGCGGTTTTTTTAAGCTATTACCGCTTAGCATAATTAATATAAATATTACAATTGTAGCTATCGGAAGAGCAATAACTAAAAATCTTCTCATATAAACCTCCTTCTAAATAAGTCTTAATATGGACCCTTATAATCACCGATATCAATTATTTTTGTTATATGATCGATATATAAATCCACATACAAAGATCCAGCAGGGTTCAATGTAGCAAGAAATACCTCGGAAACATCATTAATGCCTTGCTTTTTCAGTTCGTTCATCAGCCAGGTTTTGTCTTTATCAAGTTGTCTAAGGTTTTCTTCGATCAATATTCCATCATAAATAAGTTCTGTGCTTATTCCTGAGGGAGCTTTCTGTATATTCATATCCTTGATTGTAACATTCTGATATTCAGGTTTCTTTAGTACTGATATTTGGCCATTTGGCTCGATTATAGCAAAATCAACTTCCGCAATATCAAAAATGTCTTTATTTCTCAATAGTTCCATTATTTCAGAAGCTCGGTATTTCATTTTTCTCATAGCTTTTTCCATGATTTTGCCGTTCATTATAACAATTGTCGGTTCACCTTCAAGTAATTTTGCAACATATCGCCATTTCATCGTTACATATTCTATGATATATCCGAGTAAAGCCCAGGTAAAAAGTCCAACCCAATGTGGCCAGGATCTGCTGGACAAATCAGTTGTAAGGGAGGCGCCAATTGAACCTATTGTTATTCCCAATATATAATCAAAATAGGTGAGCTGACTAATTTGCTGTTTACCAAGTATTTTAGTAAAGATTAATAATGAAAAAAAACTGATAATAGAACGGATAAAAACTACTAAACCTTCATTCAAGAGAACAATCCTCCTAATAATAAATTCTCAATTTATTATTTTTCATTACAAGTAATTTATTCTGTTGTACAAGCACCCCTAAAAAAATATTTCATTGTCGAATTATATAACGAAATCAAAAAAATAGCATAAAATGCTAAAACATAAATACATAAGGAGGTAAGTACATGAAAAAATTTCAAAAAGGATTGGCCATTTCCATGGCTCTTGCCGTTTTAATGACATCTACTATAGTAACAACAGTTATGGCAAATGACACTTTAGTAACCTCATTAATTGCAAAAGCTGATAAAGGCGGTGAAAAAGTAAAAGGCCAGGAGAAGCAACAGATTAAGCAGGCTTTGGAAGAGGAAAGAGAGCAAATAGAAAGTCAGAAAGATGAATTAGAAGCAAAAAAAGATGATCTTGAGGCTCAATATGAAGCTGCAAAGGAAAGTGGAGATTTAGAAAAAGCAGCTCAGCTTAAAACTGAAATGGATAAAATTAAAGCTGAAATGGATGCAGCAAAGCAGGAAATGCAAGCTAAAAAAGACGAAATAAAGGCAGCAATTAAGGCTTCTTATACAGCCGATGAACTGCAAAAACTAACTGAAGTAGGTAAGGAAATAACTAAAAAGAATAAAAAGCTAACTGTACTGCCTGTTGAAAGTATTATTGTCAAAGGTGTAAATGTAAAATTTGACACGCCACCAGTAATTAAAGACGGTAGAACACTTATACCCGTTAAGGCATTATCACAGGCCTTTGGCGCAGACGTTCAGTGGATTGCTGCTGAGAGAAAAGTTATTATTACTAAAGGAGACAAAAAAATTGTTCTTACTCTGGACAGTAACAAGATATATGTAAATGGTGTCGAACAAGTAATCGATGTGCCTGCTATGTCTATAAACAGCAGAACAGTAGTACCGTTGAGCTTTATTTTGAATCAACTCGGACTCAAAGTTAACTGGAATCCGAATTCAAGAGATATTGAAATAGAAGATCCTGATGATTCAAATCCTGTAGACAATACATCAGGTTCAGCTATAGTAGTTACAGGTTCAGCTATTACAACCAATTAAAGTTAAGAATTTATTTCGGAGAATACATCTCCTAAAATAAATAAAGTTACTAAAAATGGCCTAAATCAAGGATTTTGATATAGGCCGTTTTTATTTGGCAAAAAGAATAATAGCGGACATTTTACAAACAATAACTATAGCATTTAATAATTATTCAAGGTGGCGTTTATATGTCTGTCCGAAAGAATATGAGATATATATTGGCTTTATCCTGGCTGATAGCTTTTATTTGCTTATGGCTTTTATTCCATGCTGCATTTGATTATACCGATATCAAAAATCAAATAACTTTGCTTGAAAAAAGTATCGAAAGTAAAGATTGGACACAAGCTCAGGAATATTTGGTCCAGTTTGAAAAATCCTATGAAGCAAAGCGGAATTTAGTCCGGTTAAATAATTCAACAGAGGCATTCATAATACTTGAACATTCCATTGAGCAGCTTGATACTACAATAAAAAATAATCAGGAGAGCTCCCTGGAGTATATAGGTGAAATAAAGGGTGTGCTTAATTTTGTACTAAAGCCTTTTGCAGGGCCATAGAAGCTAAAAAATGAACTGGAGATTGTTATGACTATCCTTTTATATTCCGGCAGAGTAATATTAGTATACTTATTTACTTATCTTGTAACAAGAATTTTAACCAAAAAAGCAATTGCTGAAATGACTTCTTATGAGGTAGCAGGTTTGATGATTTTAGCAAATGTTGCAGCTGAACCGTTGGTTGACAAAGTAGTTGTTAAGTCAATATATGGCTCAGGATTTTTGGTTTTACTAATGTTACTGGTATCAAAATTATCTATTGTGAACAAATTCACGGATATTTTAGAACATACACCCACTATAGTTATTAATAAAGGGAAAATTAACTTGAAGGATTTAAAAAGGTTGGGTCTGAGTTTAAATCAGCTTCTGGGACTTATACGGCAACAGGGCTATGATAAGATTTCTGATATTGAAATGGTAATACTTGAACCTCAGGGGAACATATCGGTTTTTGCAAAAGCAATAAATAAACCTGTAACAATAAATGATTTAAAGATCCCAGTGCCTAATAAACCTATAAGTATGCCATTAATCATTGATGGGAAAATAATCCCGGAAAACTTGGAATATCTGGAACGAACAGAAGTCTGGCTGATTAATGAGTTAAAAAAGCAGGGAATTGACAACTATAGACAGCAGGTTGCTGTGGCAGAAATTGATTCTACTTGGAATTTAGTTGTATTTAGAAAGTAAAAAGATTTATAATATAAATATTGATTTTTCATATTATTTTCTGTATAATCACCGTGATGATTTTAGTAAAATTAAAATAGGAGGTATTGAAATGGGAAAGGCTTTAATAATTGGCGCTGGTGGCGTTGCTAGTGTTGTTATTCATAAATGTTGCCAAAATCCAGATGTATTTGAGGAAATTTGTATAGCGAGTAGAACAAAATCAAAGTGTGACGCTATAAAAGCTAAATTGGACGGGGGCAAGACCAAAATTCAGACGGCACAGGTTGATGCTGATAAAACTGAAGAGGTTGTTGAACTCATTAAAAAATTTGGCCCGGATGTTGTTATTAATGTTGCACTTCCTTATCAGGACTTAACCATAATGGATGCATGTCTTGCAACAGGTGTGCATTATGTTGATACGGCCAATTATGAGCCGCCTGAGATACCGAAATTTGAATATAAGTGGCAGTGGGCATATAGAGAAAGATTTGAAAAGGCTGGCATAATGGCCTTGCTGGGAAGCGGATTTGATCCCGGTGTTACAAGTGTATTCTGTGCTTATGCTCAGAAACATTATTTTGATGAAATTCATTATATAGATATACTGGATGCAAATGCGGGAGATCATGGTTACCCATTTGCAACAAATTTTAATCCTGAAATCAATATCCGTGAAATAACTGCAAAAGGCAGTTATTGGGAAAATGGAGACTGGGTTGAAACAGAACCTCTTGAGTTGAAAAGAGTATATAATTTCCCTGAAATCGGCGATAAAGACATGTACCTTTTACACCATGAAGAGATAGAATCATTGGCTTTGAACATCAAGGGAGTAAAAAGAATAAGGTTCTGGATGACATTTTCACAGAAGTACATCACTCATTTGAAAGTACTTGAGAATGTAGGAATGACTTCAATTGAACCTATAGACTTTGAAGGCAAAAAGATAATACCATTACAGTTCTTGAAAGCAGTTCTGCCTGATCCTGCTTCATTAGGGCCAAGGACAAAGGGTAAGACAAATATTGGCTGTATAATCCAGGGTATTAAAGACGGAAAACCAAGAACCTACTACGTTTACAACGTTTGCGTTCATGAAGAATGCTATGCTGAGGTTGGTTCGCAGGCGATTTCATATACAACCGGAGTTCCTGCAATGATCGGTGCAATGATGATTTTAAAGGGAATATGGAAAAAACCAGGGGTATATAATGTTGAGGAGTTTGATCCTGATCCGTTTATGGATGCGTTAAATAAATACGGTTTGCCTTGGAAAGAAAGCTTTTCACCTGATTTGGTTGATTAATTGATTTTTTATCAGACATATTTTACGCCGTCCATTCTTATAACCAATAACAGGTAATAAGATAGACGGCGTATATTCTATCTAAATATAAATTGGAGGTACCATGAATATTGATTTTAATTCGCTGCCAACACCATGTTATATAGTTGACGAAAAACTTCTTGTAAGAAACCTTGAAATACTTGATTCTGTTCAAAAAAGGACCGGCTGTAAAATTCTTTTGGCCCAAAAGGGCTTTTCTATGTATTCGGTTTATCCTCTGATTGGAAAGTACTTAAAGGGCGTAACCTCAAGCTCTCTTTTTGAGGCCAGACTTGGCTATGAGGAGATGGGCAAGGAAGTACATGTATATGCTCCTGCATATGTTGATGAAGACTTTGATGAGCTTTTAAAATATAGTGATCATTTTGTTTTTAACTCCTTTGATCAATGGAATAAGTTTAAAGACAGGGTTAAGCGCTATCCGGGTAAAAAAATTGAATGCGGAATCCGTGTTAATCCTGAGTATTCTGAACAAGACCATGCAATTTATGACCCTTGTGCAAGTTTCTCACGGCTGGGAGTAACATTGTCTAATTTTAAACCTGAAGAGCTGAATGGTATTGATGGACTTCATTTCCATACTATGTGTGAACAGAATTCCGATACTCTTGAACGTACTATTAAAGTTGTTGATGAGAAATTTGGGGAATTTATAAAGGGCATGAAGTGGATTAATTTTGGAGGAGGCCACCATATTACCAGACCTGATTATGATATAGAGGCACTGGTTCGCTCTATTAAGTATTTCCAGGATAAGTACGGCGTGGAGGTTTACCTTGAGCCAGGTGAGGCAATAGCGCTGAATACAGGATTTCTGGTTTCAAAGGTGCTTGACATTGTAGAGAATGGTATGAAAATTGCTATTTTGGATGCTTCTGCAGCATGTCACATGCCGGATGTACTTGAAATGCCATACAGACCAAATATTATAGACGCAGGAAAGCCCGGAGATAACCCATACACTTACAGACTCGGAAGCCATACCTGCCTTGCTGGTGATGTAATCGGAGACTACTCATTTAAACATCCACTAAAGCCTGGTGACAGGTTGGTATTCTGTGATATGGCTCACTATACCATGGTTAAAAATAATACATTTAACGGAATAAATTTACCATCCATCGTTCTTAATAGTGAAACAGAGGGTATTAAAATTATAAAAAAATTTGGTTACGAGGATTTTAAGTCACGCCTTTCTTAAAAGAATAAATGATTTATGGGAGGAATGGGGGAGATTATGGAGAAGATACGATTAGGCCGTACAGATTTGATGGTTACGAGAAGTAGCTTTGGAGCTTTGCCCATACAGAGGGTCTCCTTTGACGAAGCCAAAAAACTGTTAAGGAAAGCATATGATAATGGCATTAATTTTTTTGATACAGCAAGGGCGTACAGCGACAGTGAAGAAAAAATTGGGTACTCATTATCTGATGTCCGTAAAAATATCATAATAGCGACTAAGAGCTTTGCTAAAGATAGGAAAACACTGCTTGAGCATCTTGAAACCAGTCTGAAAAACATGAAGACTGATTATGTAGATATACTGCAGCTTCACAATCCCGGAGCTTTACCGAACCCTGATGACCCTGAAAGCACCTATGCTGGCTTAATGGAAGCAAAGAAAAAGGGCATGATTCGTTTTGTCGGAATTACAAATCATAAAATTAAACTGGCGATTGAAGCAGTTAATTCAGGTCTTTATGATACTATGCAGTTTCCCTTAAGCTCTATTGCATCAGAAATTGATCTTGAACTAATTGAAGAGTGCAGGAAAATGGATGTGGGTCTAATAGCGATGAAAGCTATGGCTGGCGGGCTTATTACTAATGCAGCTTCGACCTTTGCATTCTTAAGACAGTTCGATAATGTGGTGCCGATATGGGGAGTACAAAGGGAAGAGGAGCTTGATGAGTTTATTTCCCTTGAAAAAAATCCACCTTCACTGGATAGAGAACTTTGGGATGTTATAAACAGAGACCGTGCGGAGCTTGCCGGGGATTTTTGCAGAGGCTGCGGGTATTGCCTTCCATGCCCGGCAGGAATAGATATTCCTACTCAGGCAAGAATCACGCTTCTTCTGGGAAGAGCGCCGTATCAGCAATTTCTTCAGGATGATTTTAAAGATAAGATGCAGCTTATAAATAATTGTATTGAGTGCGGACATTGTAAAAATCATTGCCCATACAAGCTTGATACACCGAATTTGTTAAAGAGAGAGCTGAAAAATTACACTGAATTCTACAAATTGAAGGTTGAAAAATAAAGAATTCTATATCCTAAAGAGGTTAATTTTGAAATTATGGAAATATTTAATTATGGACAAAAGGAATTGGAGTATTTAAAAAAGAAGGATAAAAAGCTTGGTGCAGCCATTGACAGAATTGGTATGATAGAAAGGGAAGTTATTCCTGATCTCTTTTCTGCACTGATAAATAGTATCGTTGGACAGCAAATATCATCTAAGGCTGCAGCTACTGTTTGGAATAGACTCCGGGAGGCTTTAGGTGATATTACCCCGGAGTCTGTTTGTGCTGCCAGTATTGAAAAAGTGCAGCAATGCGGCTTATCCATGAGAAAAGCCGGCTATATAAAAGGTATTGGTGAAAGTGTAAGACAGGGTGATTTAAATCTATCAGAGCTTTATGAATTACCGGACAGTGAAGTTATTGAACGGCTTTCATCGTTAAACGGCATAGGAAGATGGACAGCAGAGATGCTATTGATATTTTCCATACAGCGTCCGGATGTTGTTAGCTGGGGAGATTTGGCTATTCAACGTGGAATGATGAATTTGTACGGATTAAAAAAGCTATCGAAAGAGCAATTTAATAGGTATGTAAAAAGGTATTCTCCCTATGGTTCCGTTGCTTCTTTATATCTTTGGGCATTATCAAAGTAAATTTAGCTGTTCCTATATAAATTTTAAAAATAAAATTATTCTTTTGTTAAATGGGTATAAATATATATATCAGATTAAATACTTGTAACAAGTGAAAGGATAATTATTATGGGAAAATTTGAACGCTTTGAAAAAGTCGGATTAAGAGATAAAGAAACGAAGGAACTTATTGCTGTATACCCGGAAAAGCCCGAGGGAACAGATGCTGAAATTGAGGAAAAAGTAAAGTACTGGTTCTATCAAAAGAGCTGTGGGGCTGAAGAAATGTTAAAAAGTTTATTTGTAGATTCACTGACAGAACATGAGTTAAAATCGCATTTATAACCGGGGAGGCGAAAAAGTGGGGAATATCAGAACGATAAAAAGAATTGTGACAGGTGCTAGTGCAACTGATGGCGCAGGAGTAAAATTGGTAAGAGTTATCGGATATTATGATACTAAAGATTTTGATCCGTTTCTTATGATGGATGCTTTTGATTCTACAAATCCTGATGATTATGTTAAAGGCTTTCCCTGGCATCCGCACAGGGGTATGGAGACAATTACCTATCTTTTGAGCGGAGATATAGAACACGGGGATAGCCTTGGAAATAAAGGCAGTATTTTAGATGGTGATTGCCAATGGATGACAGCTGGATCAGGAATAATACATCAGGAGATGCCAAAACCAAGCAAAAGACTGTTAGGAGCCCAGTTGTGGCTCAATTTGCATTCTAAGGATAAAATGACATCACCCAAATATAGAGACATCCGTAAAGAGGATATACCTGTTGTAAATGAAAGTGATGTAAAAGTCCGGATAATTTCGGGAACGTATAATGGTACACCAGGAGCAATAAAAGGCGATTTCGTCGATGCCTTATATTTGGATGCTGAAGTAAATGATGGCGCTCAATGGCGCTTCGAAACAAATGAAGATTGGACATTATTTATATATATAATTTCAGGACAAGGCAGCTTTGAGCCCGACAGTGACAGGTTAATCAATGAAAAACATGCAGTATTGTTTAATGAAGGAAAAGAATTTTGGGTTAAAGCGGCACACGGGGGAATAAGATTTTTGCTAATGTCAGGGAAATCTCTTGGAGAACCTGTTGCGTGGGGAGGGCCAATTGTTATGAATACCAGGGAAGAGCTGAACCAGGCATATAAGGAACTGGATGAGGGTACATTTATTAGGTAGAGTTTATTAAGCCCCGTGGAGGTACTTAAGTGGTTATAATAGTAATACTTGGTGTGATAGTGCTTATAGTGGGTTTTGCTCTGACAGCAGCTATGAAAGATGAGGTGTTTACTATGTCGAAACTGAGAAATATATACTTGTATTTAGTAAGTTTTGTAGCTTTAATGATGATTTTAATTGGATTGATATTCACAGTTCAGAACATTACTGATGTACTATTTCCGACAAACTATTACTATGAAACTGTACCAATTGAAAAAGAAAAAGCTATGTCTGAAGAAGAAAAAAAGTCATATGAAGAAAGCAGAAGAATTAATGAACAAAATCAGAGAAACCAGGATAAGAAGGATGTTGCAAAATCTATTGCTGTTGTTGTAGTTGCTTTGCCGACATTTGCATATCACTGGAGAAAGATCGAGAAGGAAAAGAAAGAACAAGTATAAATCAAAATTGTATTAATAAAACCATAGACCTAAAACAAAGAGGAAGAGCTCCAAATGGGCTTTTTCTCTTTGTTTTAGCCTGTTTTATGTAATTAGCTTATTTTAAAGTTGGATACCATTTCATTTAAAATAATAGCACTTTCATTAGTGGAATTAATATCAGAGATAACCTTATTTGCCTTATCTACGATTACAGAAACTTTACTTGCAATATGACTGGCGCCTTCTGCTCCTTCATTTGTTGAAACAGTTACTTCATTTATAGCTTTTATCATATTTTCTATTGAGGCCAATAGTTCTTCAGAAGTGGCACTAAAATCTGTAACCATTCCGTTTATAGTATCAGCATCTTCGTTATATTCATTGGATGCATGCAGCATTAATTTATAATCCTTATCAACATTTGTAGACATATATTCAAGTAGCTTATTTGAAGTACCCGATAAATTTTCAACAGCATTTATAACAACCCTGGTGATTTTTTGTATTTCTGTAGCTGTTTTATTTGAATCTTCAGCAAGCTTTCGTATTTCATCTGCTACCACAGAAAAGCCTTTTCCGGCTTCACCTGCTCTAGCTGCTTCAATTGCTGCATTTAGAGCTAAGAGATTAGTTTGTGAAGTTATTTGTAATATTGCGTTTGCCAAAATATTGATCTGCTCAACAGTTTTTGATTCTCTAATTGCTGAATTTAAGTCGTCTTTTACAGTATTGAATACATCATATGAACTTTTTTGAGAATTTGTAAAGGTTATTTTCAAATCATTTGCCTTTTTGCTTATTGCCTCTGCTGTAATGGCACCTTCTTCTGATCTATGAGCAATATCTTCTGTGGCCTTTTCAATTTCAGAAGATGTTGCATTCATCTCCTCTGATGAGGCAGCAGTTTCTTCCATTCCTGCGGAAAGCTCTTGAGTAGTAGCAGAAATTTCGTCTAATTCATTTCCTAAAGCAATAAGGTTCTCATTAGATTTTTCTACTGCAGCTTTAACCTTCCTCGATTCATCTATAACGCCAGAGATAATAGTTCTAAACTGCTTTCTTGCAGTTGCTTCTGCACTTATTATTCTGCCGAATTCATCTTTCTCATTAAGATATTTTTCATAACTTTTATCATACTTTAAATCATAATTCGCAGTCTTTTCTATAAATTGGATTACTTTTTTTGTTCTGCTTTTAGTGTTAAAGATTATAAAGATTCCGAGTAAAAGTGATAATATAACAGCGCAAATAGTAATTAGTAAAATGAATATTTTTGTTGCTGAAATTATTCTATTGTTTTGCTGTATCAAATCAGCACTGTGATCATCCAGAATCTCCTCCATTTGGTTAATGTTATCTCTTAATTCTTCGAATTTTTCATTATATTCTGAGTCGTTTGATATCCCTTTATTTGTTTCCGGATCAAAAAGGCTATACCATTCATTATAATCATTTTCGAACTTATCGAATAATTCAAAAATTGTTAAATTTGAAGTTTTATGTTTGAAACTCTGAAGCTCAACTCTATCCACATCTAACAAATTTAACGCATTGTTTATTCCAGCTACTACTTGCTTGGTATTCTCCAAATAAGAATCCTTTTGCTCTTTCAACTGATCGGTGTCAGAGATTTTCTGCATATTATTTACTGCTACAAGTGATTGATATAAGTCTCTATCAGCAGTCGTTATAAGTGTAATACCTTTAGCTGATTGCATATAAAGCTTATTGACTAAATTATCCGAGATATCTCTGATACTTAGCATAGATAGAATTGAAACCAATAATAGTGCTACTGTAGGTAATAAAAGAATAAAGAACATCTTCGTACTAATTTTTATATTATTTAACTTTAACATATGAGCACATCCTCTCTGCATATTTAGAACTACATACATTCGACATACAATAGCTAAATACCTTTAAAAATTAACAAAAAATTTACTTTTATAATTCTACAGAGAAGAAAGAAATAGAAAATGAATAACTACCGGATAAATACCTATTACAGATGCTAAACGGATCAACTGCATAAATGCAACTGAAACAGTATCGGCGCCCATGTCACTCGCAATCATTGCCATATCTGTAACACCCCCTGGCGCAGATGCAAACATTGCAGTGGTAAGATCCCAGCCGCATATTTTATGAAGCAATATGGCCGAGGTTCCATTCATAAGAATAAGACCAATAAACAGAATTAATAGCAATTGCCAGGAAGAAACCAGGTAGGTTAGGCTACCCATCGTAATCTTTGATCCAATTGTTGCACCACCTAAAAACTGTATAGATCTTCTAAGATTCAAAGGCATGTAGCTGAAAGTAGATGTGCTGTTTAAAACTGCTACAGCAATCATTGAAAAAATCATGGCCCCGGCAGGTATATGGCTGATACGCCCTACGAAACCCGCTGCAACTGCCAATGCCATTGTTATTAATATGTAGTAATATGGCTTGTGCATTTTTGAAGACTTTCTATCAGGAATTGAATCAACGGGATTTTCGTATTCAAAACTTGCGGATTTTTTCTTTTGATAATTAACTATAAATAAAATCAATGAAGGAAAAGTCGAAACGACAATTGCCAGACGCATAGTCTGAAAAAGTGCTGTAATGGATGTATTGCCTCCCAGCTCTTCAGCAATCAGTGACATATCCAGAATACCGCCGGGAGCGCACGAAAACATGCTTGTAACAAGATCAACACCAGTCCACAAATGCATGGTCAAAGCCATAACTATTGCAGAAGACATCATTGTAGCAAGCATCACTATAATGGGTTTGCTGAAAGTTTTAATTTTAAAAAAATCCGAACGTCCTATTTTAGAGCCTATAAAAGCACCTGTACCTATTTGTGTAACAAATGAGGTATTTTGAGGCATAGTTGCATTGCCGGAAAAAATACTATATAGAGATACAAATATCATGGAACCAACGATTGCACCGGCCGGTATTCTGAAGCGGACTCCAAGAATACCTCCAAGCGTTGCGATCAACAAGGTAAAAATCAGGAACATAGCATGACCGCCTTTTTAAAGTATGGCAATAAATAAAATACTAAAACAGCAACGAGTAGTTCTGCTCAAAGGTTTTCAATACATTGCTGATATGTCTAACCATTAATACTTCTGCTAATTCCGGATCTCTGTTCTTTACGGCATCATATATTGCGGAATGCTCTGCAAAGGACTGATTATCCCGTCCTGGTATCAAGATAGTTTTTGTATTATATTTGCGCATTTGGTTTTTCAAATTTAATGTCATTTCAACTGCTGTACGATTTGGACAAGCTTCATAAATTATGCCGTGAAACAGCAGGTTGTTCTGAGAATAATGAAGCAGCTCATGATTGATATGGTGTTCCTTCATTATCTGAAGAATCTCTCCAAGCCGTCTTATCTGATCATCTGTTATAACCGGAACTGCTTTGCGAATTATAAAGCCTTCCAGCATTGACCTTAGTTCCAGGAACTCCAAAACTTCACTTAAAGAATAGGAGCGTACTTTTGCACCTTTATTAGGCTCTATGGTGACCAGGCTTTCCTTTTCAAGCATAAGCAGTGCTTTTTTGATTGTATTCCGGCTAACATCGTACTGGTTAGAAAGCTCCTGCTCTGGAAGACTCTCAGATGGAGAATACTCACCTTTAATAATTTTATTTTTTAATGCATCATATACCTGGGTTGTTTGGGTGGCCATAATTTTTCCTCCGCCTAATTCTTGTTTATTACATTGCTCAATTTATTTGCAAAATTGTTAAACAATAATGATCAATTTTATTATGTTTATATTAACATATCGAATTTTTGTTTGTCAAGCAAGATTTGGGAAAGACTAAACTGTATCGGATAGAATTAGTCAATTTGTACAAAAATACTATGGTTTTATCTATTGTTAGTATAATATTTTTATAATATTTTTTAATTTTTTAATTGACATGCATATAGGTGCGTGTTATACTGAACCCATCAAATAAATATACAATATTGTTCAACAATAATGTGTAAATTAATCTAAATAAGTTTAGTTGCAGCTAAGATGTTTTTATTCATCAATATTAATAATGAAAAGGAGACTTATTCAATGAAAGAGTTAATCAGAGGTGCTTATGATCTTCATGTCCATTCAGCGCCGGATGTACTCCCCAGAAAAATGGATGATATTGAAATGGCTCAGCGTATTATTGATTCCGGTATGGCAGGCTATGCTATCAAATCCCATTATTTTTGTACTTCAGAAAGAGCAGAGCTTATTAATAAGTTATATCCCGGATGCAATGCCATAGGTACTATTACACTTAACAGTTCTGTTGGAGGAATAAACCCAACAGCCGTAGAGATGGCAGCAAGGTCAGGAGCAAAGCTTGTCTGGTTTCCTACCTGTGATTCTGAATATGAGCTATCGCATGTCTTTAACGGAGATCCTAATAAAAAATTACCTTATTGGGCTCAAATTATTATTCAGCTCAAGGAGGATGGCATTAAAACTCCGACTATCAGGCTTCTGAATGATGACGGCAGGTTAAAGGATGAAGTATATGAGGTTATAGACATTATTGCTAGAAAAAATATAATTCTTGCTACCAGTCATTCATCACATGAAGAGACATTTGCACTGGTTAAAGCTGCTCATGAACGGAAAGTTGAGAAAATTATTATAACCCATGTTGATTTTCCAACAACTTTTTATACAGTTGAAGAGCAGAAGGAACTTGCTAAATATGGTGCTTATATGGAGCACTGCTACACAACCTTTGCAACAGGAAAAGTTGACTTCGATGTGACTTTAGAGCAAATCAGAGCTCTGGGACCTGATCAGGTTATCCTTGCAACAGATTTAGGACAGAAAACTGCAGTTTACCCAGATCAAGGCTTGTTGGAATTTGCAACAAAATTGTATGATAACGGATTTACAGAAAATGAAATAAGAAAAATGACTGTTGAAAACACTTCAGCATTATTAAAGTAAAAATTGTAGCGAATAATATAAAGGAGTCCTTACTATGATTTCTGGAAAAAAGATGTTAGTTATAAGTGCACATGCAGCAGATTATGTTTGGCGTTCCGGAGGTACAATTGCCAAATATATAAAAGAAGGGGCAGAAGTTAGTATTGTTGTATTAAGTTTTGGTGTTCGTGGAGAATCAAATGATTTATGGAACCAGTCTGATGCCACAGTAGAATCGGTAAAATCAATCCGCAAAGGTGAAACCATGGCGGCAGCTGAAATTTTAGGAGTTAAAAATATAGAGTTCTGGGATATGGAAGATTATCCAATGGTATTCACTCCAGAGATTGAAGAACTTTTGGTTCTAAAAATCAGAGAAACACGACCAGATATCATTTTAACCCATGACCGCTTTGACATAATGAATCCAGATCACAATACTGTAAGCGAAATTACATTTAGATGCAGCGTTATGGCAAATTCAAACGGAGTAAAATTGGATGATACCAAAACAACAAAGCAAATGCGTATTTTCGGATTTGAACCTCATCAGACTGAATTAAGTGATTATAAACCTGGAAGCTTTATTGACATAACTGACGTATATGAACAAAAAATTGCAGCAATGAAATGCTTTAAGGCTCAAAGCCATTTGATTGAATATTATACACAGCGTGCTTTTATGCGTGGCAATCATGCAAGAAGATTGTCAGGTAACAATTCATATAAATATGCTGAAAGTTTTGCAAACTATTTCCCTGCAGTTGGGCCTGAATTATACTAAAAGGAGGGAAAACAATGAGCGAACCAAATTATAAACCACTTCCCGAGTTGATACCGCAGGATATAATCGATCGGATATCAGCCTTAAGCACGGCTCAGTTGTGTGATGGTATGGAAGGTACAGGCATCATCAGAAACGGATGTATGAATGCATCTATAATGCCTGTGAGCTCATCAATGAGAATGATTGGAACTGCATGTACTGTTGAAACTGAAGACGGGGACAATTTCCCAATTCACGTTGCAATTTATCAGAGCAAGCCGGGATACGTACTTGTTGTAGATGGGAAGGGATATACTGAAAGAGCTTATATGGGTGACTTGATGACAGCAGCAGCAAAAGCAATCGGTATTAACGGTATAATTATTGATGGGTACGTAAGAGACAGGGAGGGGCTTACCGAACTGGGATTACCGGTATTCAGCAATGGATTCATGCAGCGCAGCCCAGCTAAAAAAGGTCCCGGTAAAATAAATGTGGCTGTCACCTGTGGTGGCGTTACTGTTTACCCCGGTGATTTGGTGTTCGGAGATTATGATGGTGTTACAGTAATTCCAAGAGACAGAATCCTGGAGGTTCTTGAGAAAGCAGAGAAAAAACTGGACTATGAAACAAAGCGCCGACAGACAATAGAAAATTATGCTGAATGTAAAGCGCAAGGGAAAGAATTACCGGATATAGCTCCTGCATGGGTTACAGAAATGTTGGAAAAAGGTAAGTAATATTTATATATAACCATACTAACATATAAGAAAGGATCTTGATCATGAAAAGAAGATTATTAAGCACTCTATTGGCAAGTGTACTAGGCTTATCCGTTATTTTTACCGGCTGTTCATCCACATCAAATGCTCCTTCATCAAAGGATACAACTACAGCAAGCAGTGAATCCTCTACATCAACAGCAAAGCCGGCCAAAAAGACAGACCTGGTTATAGGAACAGGTGGAACAGCAGGAACTTATTATGTTATCGCTGCTGCTATTGCTTCTGCAGTTAACAATCATTCAGATTTATTAAATGTAATTGCTCAGCCTTCAAAAGGATCAGTTGAAAATATCAATCTGGCAAATACAGGAGACATCCAGATGGGTATGTCAAATGCAGACGGAGTATACTTTGCAGCCAATGGTACAAATATGTATCAAAAAACAGGACCACAGAACATTGCCGGTGTTATGTCACTTTACATGAGTGCAGGACAAATTGCTGCAATGAAAAATTCA
>CAYQCA010000001.1:86420-87941 GCA_964415835.1 uncultured Clostridium sp.
CAGGCATAAATACTTATGCTGATCTAAAAGGTAAGAAAGTTTGTTTGGGACCGCCAAGTACAACAATTACTGAAATGTCCAAATCAATATTACTTGCGTATGGAATTGATCCTGAAAAAGATATAAAACCTTACTATCTATCTTTTGACGAAGGCCTTCAAAAACTCACTGATGGTGAAATAGATGCAACCTTCTTTGTCGCAGGTGTTCCAACTGCTGCTATGATCAGTGCCACTTCTCAGGGTAAAGTAACATTGGTAGACGTAGATCAGGCTATTATTGATAAAATAGCTGCAGAAAAATCATACTATATTCCTTATAAGATTCCTGCAGGAACCTATACAGGTACAGATAAAGATATAAATACTTTTAAAATAATGACAGAAATTTTTGTAAACAAGGATGTTCCTGAGGATGTAGTGTATGAATTTGTAAAACAGACCCTTGAAAATGTTGATGAATATAAAAATTCTCATGCCGTAGCAAAGGAAATCAATGCTGAAACAGCTGCAAAGACCAGTGCTGAATTGCATCCGGGTGCTGCAAAGTACTTTAAGGAAATTGGAGTAATTAAATAACAAAGACGTTTCATTTCAAACTGAACTGGAGGAATCTAAAAATGGCGACAAATGACAACGCTTCTTCAAAAAGTATTTTTCTGAATATAGCGGATAAATTTTTGGTAGTGGTCGCTATCGGGTTAGCTCTGTTCCACATGTATTCTGCCTCATTTGGAGTTATGGCTGCCTACGCACAGGCAGCCATCCATTGGGCACTTGTTGGAACATATATCATCTTAACCCGACCACTTAAATTTAAAGGCGGTAAAATAATAGATATTGCTTTGATACTTGTAAATATATTCTTATCGTATTATCAGTTGGTTATTCAAGAAAGATTTGCTGAAATGGCAGGTGTTTATTCGCAGTTCGAAATCTACCTGTCTATAGTATCGATTATAGTTGCACTTGAAATTGCAAGACGTGCAATAGGAAAAATTTTACCGATTATTTCAATTCTTTTTATTCTTTATGCATTACTTGGAAATCACCTTACAGGTGTATTTAAAACAGTTAAATTCTCAATAGAAAGAATTGCACCTTATCTGTATACATCATCAGACGGAATATATGGACAAACACTGTATGTATCTGCTCAGTTTATATTCCTGTTCGTACTGTTTGGTGCAATCCTGGATATGACAGGTGCCGGCGAATTCTTCGTTAATATTGCCTTTGCACTGACTGGAAAGGTTCGTGGAGGCCCGGCACAGGCAGCTGTTTACTCAAGTATGCTAATGGGAACCATCAATGGATCCGGAGCAGCCAATGTTGTAACAACTGGAACATTTACAATTCCATTAATGAAAAAGGTTGGCTTTAAACCGGCTATGGCTGGGGCCATTGAGGCAGTGGCATCCAATGGAGGGCAGATTATGCCGCCTGTTATGGGTGCAGTAGCCTTCCTGATGGCTGAAATGACCGGTATCAGTTACGGTAAAATAGCACTTGCAGCTTTTCC
>CAYQCA010000002.1:0-32763 GCA_964415835.1 uncultured Clostridium sp.
ATTATGAAAGCCGTATTTACTACCTGGATGATTCATACTGGCAGCCCAGTGGATACCCTTTTGCCACAGATGCCGGGGATCAATTTAGCAATAATCTCAATAAAATGTGGAGTATTTACGGCGCTGTAAATGACGGTACCAACGCAGTATACAAGTTTGGAAACGAGCCCACTTATTTTGACTGGATAGCTCAAAAAATATTATGGAGTAATGAGACCCAATATAAAAGCGATTTAAAGGAAAAAATTAAAAATTTCGCTATTGGTAGTGACGGATATGTCTGGTCATGGGCAAATCAGCAAAGGTGGCCTAGCGGCAATTCCTATCACTTTGGTAACAATGTAAACTATATTATCGCAGTGCAGAGGGTTCTTACATGGGAGAACAGCACCAGCTTTTTGAGCGAAATTGATACCGATACAACGGCAACCGGAGATGTTTCACAAGGGATGACGGTGGGCCAAAAGGTTAACGCAGCAATGAACTATGTTCTCACTAATCTAAATGGCAACAACGAACTGATGGTTATAAATAATGGTGAAAATACTGGCTTGCCCAGCGGACATGGGAGTAACTATTGGGATAACTTGCTATACGGGTATAAAGACGGTTACAGCAACATTTATTTCTACAAGTCATTGCTTGCAATGAGCAGTATAGAGTCAATGCGTGGTAACAGTGCCAACGCAGCATATTATACCAGTCTTGCCGAAACTGCTAAAACAAACTACAACACTACCTTCTGGAACTCAACAAAAGGAAGGTATGCAGCAAATGTTGATATCAATGGTACTGTAAAAGATTTTGGTTTTACATTTCAGAATATGGAGGCACTGGCCAATGGGCTTGGAGATAGCTCAAAAGCAACAAATATTTATTCGTGGCTGGACGGCACCAGGATTATATCAGGTGAAACTTCTACCGGAGCGGATATTTATAGTGCCTTCAAATATGCACCCAGGGTTAATACAGTGGCAATAGAAAGTACAAGCAGCCCTTATTGGTGGAATGATGTATCAGGAAATATACCTGTTACCAGCGGGGGAGCCTGGGGCCAGCATTGTGAAAATGGCGGTACTATTTTTTATACTTCTTTTTATGATATTGTGGCAAGAGCAATGTATCTGGGTGCAAATAATGCCAAAACCAGATTTGACACAATTATGAGTGAGTTCAAGACAGATGAACTGAGAAGAGACAGGGCAAATATATACGGAAATACATGGCTGGAGGGCGTAATTGGTGAGTTCCCTGAAAGCGGACTTGTCCCAACCTCATTCCTGTATGCGTTTATGGGTATTGATACAAATGAAAATGGGCTTATGATATTTCCAAATCTTCCGTCGGACATGAGTTATGCGTCGGTAAAAGATCTTGTGTACGCAAATGTCAAGTACAATATAATTGTATGGGATAATAAAGTGAAAATTGATACATTGAACGGCGGAACCGGAAGTCTAACAGGTAAGGTTGGAAATCTGAATGCCAACACAGCTTATACAATAACAAATTATGATAGATCAAGCGGAACTTCCACAGTAACAAGTGTTACAACAGACTCAAAAGGGACCCTTTCCTTCACTCAAAGCACTGCCGGAAACAGATGTATAACCATTCAGTAGCGGCTAAACCTATAGCTTGAGTGGTAGCTGTCAGGGTGACAAAACAGGGCCTCACGCTAAATAAAATTGGTGCGGGGCTCCTTTTTTATGCTCTTTGAAAGTAAGAATATACACTAAATGTAAAAGACATCAGTTAAAACTCTTATCAATTATGGAGTATAATGCTATACTTTTTAAAGAATAAACATCATCTATGATGAGGTATAATATGAAACTAAGAATGTTGATTGAAAACGAAAGTGAAAAGATAGATTTACATAAGGAACATGGAATTTCTCTGTATATAGAAACTGACGGGAAGAAAATTCTGTTTGATACAGGCGCATCTGGAGCATTTATAGCTAATGCCCAAAAGATGGGTGTAGATATTGAAGACATTGATAAGGTCATTATTTCCCACGCTCATTCTGACCATTGTGGCGGCTTAATGGAATTTTTAGATACTAATGTAAAGGCACCTGTATACATCAGCGATAAGTCAAGAAGAGAGTATTATATTAAACTATTGCTTAAAATGGAAGACATCAGCGTTCCGCCTGAAGTGTTTGATGCATACTCAGATAGAATATGCTTTGTAAGTGGATTTACCCAAATAGATGATTGTGTTTTCCTGGTAACGGATTTTCTTAGGGAGTATCCTCTTGTGAAATCCAGCAAACACCTGCTGGTAGAGTCGGAAGGGCAATTTATAAGGGATAATTTTGAGCATGAAGTTGCGCTGGTGATAAATAACGGCGGAAAACTGGTTATTATAACTGGATGCAGCCACAACGGTGTAGATAACATGGTTGAAACTGTTATAAGAAGGTTCCCTGATATGCCTATTCAAACAGTCATAGGCGGGTTTCACCTCATGGGCTTTCCATTTCGTAGATTAATGGGAGAGAGCAGGTCTAATATAGTTTCACTTGGAAAAAGACTGCTGGATTATAGGATAGAAAAAACTTATACCTGCCATTGTACCGGTTCCTGGGGTTATAGTGTACTTAAAGCAACAATGGGTGATAAGATTGGGTACTTCAAAACAGGTATGCAAGTAGAACTATAAAAAAAATTAAAAAATACAAAAGAATATTAAAATTGCAATTTCGCTCTTAACCCAGTTCTTCAAAGAGACCCCAAAACTGTTATAATTTCAAGACCCGGATATAAGCATATAATTATCAAACCCTGTTCAGGCGGAGATCAAGTATCAATGGATTCAAACAAACTCAGCAGAATAGTGCACCTATAGCAGTTTTGTGGTCTTATCCGTAATTCCTATCCTATGCTATCATAAAATAAACATGATAGCAGGAGGCATAAGATGGAAACATTCAATTTCGATAAAAGTATGGATTATTTATGGAAATCTGGAACAATGTACAATGAATCGGTGCTGATGGTGTCTTATGATGGAAAATTACCTGAAGCAAGTCTGCTCTATAAACCGACAAAGATAATATCAGTAAAAAATGCTCATCTGGATATGGAATTCATCGAGAATGATGATTGGGTTATCGAAGATGGCAAGCTGAAGCTTACGGAAAATTCGAGAGCTCCATTCTTGACTTTTGAACAGCTCTATCCTGCCGAGCATAGAGAATGGTGGACCTTTCCACGAATTGGCGGAGGTCATATTCTTTTTCATGAAGGACATTATTTCCATGACATGCAGTTGAGCATCACCTATTCTCATACCGGTGACCAATGGAAGGGTCCTGTACCGGTTTTTGATAAAACAAAGCTTCAGAAAACACAGGCCATTCTGGAAAGAAAAAAGAATCTGAAGATTGTCTTGAACGGGGATAGCATTTCAGCAGGAGCCAACGCCAGCGGACTTATGTCAGTACCACCTTTTCAGCCTGACTGGGGACATCTTTTTGTACGAAAACTGGAAGAGGTCTATGGGTCAAGGATTGAGTTTGTCAATACCTCAAAGGGCGGAGAAACCTCCGACTGGGGAATTCAAAATGTTGATACATTGGTATCAAATCATCACCCTGATTTGGCTATTCTTCATTTCGGAACCAATGACGGGACCTGCAGAATGCCTGTGGAGAGATACAAAAGCAATATTGAAGGAATTATAAAAAAGGTACGGAGCGTAAACCCGGATGCGGAGTTTATTCTGATGTCGCCGCTGATACCTAATCATCTGGCTGCATTACCTAATAATCCTGAAGTCAGCTTCTATGGTGATCAGGAGAAATATTTGCCGGCCTTGCGTGAACTTGAAGAAGACGGAATTGCGGTTGTGAACTTTATTAACATTCACAGAGAACTTCTTAAGTATAAGAAATATTATGATATGTCCGGAAACCATGTAAACCATCCCAATGATTTTCTGATTCGCTGGTATGCACAGGTACTGTGTACAACACTGATTCAAGATTAATTTTAATATTATTGTATACGAGGAGAGTCAAAAATGAAACCAACTTTTACATATCTTTCAGCTCCGGCCATTGAACCACAACCAGGCTGTATGTGGGCAGATACAATGGTTTTGAACCCTGCCATCATGAAGGATCCGGAATCAGATACACTTCACATGTTGTTCAGAGCTACCGGTCCCTGGCCTCACAAGAAAGCATTTGAAGGATGTAGGGATCCGTATCCCATTTTTCTGGGCTACGCCAGAAGTAACGACATGGGTAGAACCTGGGAAGCTGATTTTTCAAGACCTGCTCTGGAGCCTTCACTGGAATATGACAAAGACAAAATATATATTAAAGATGACCAGGGAAATATGGTGATGAATTACACCAACGGATGCCTGGAGGACCCCAGAATATTTCAGATTGAAGGGCAGTACTATATAACCATTGCAGGTCGCATGTTTCCACCGGGACCATACTGGAATTTGTATCCGGAGGGTGTTGAAAATGTACCTGTATGGGTTGGACGTGAAGATGATCCCACCGGACTTAAGAAAAAGATTCAGAACACTACATCTTCATTGTATAAGCTGGATTTGAAGAGCCTTGCAAAAAGCGACTACGACAATGCTTTTTCATACGTTTGTAATTTAACAGATCCGCGGGTGGACGATAACAGGGATGTTTTCTTCTTTCCCGAAAAAATGCGGATTAACAACAAGCTGATGTATGTCATGCTCCATCGGCCACATAACCCCAGCAATTTTGAAGCTGGAAAAGGACACACAAAGCCTTCCATTATGCTGGCTGCTGCTGAAAACATGAGAGATTTTGCAACAGATAAAGCGATTCATGTATTTCTTGCTGAAGGAATATTTGATTGGGAAGAGGAGAGAATCGGAGCCAGTTGGCCTCCAATCAGAATCAGCCCGAATGAATGGCTCTTGCAATATCACGGCAAAACCACGCCGGGCTATGGGTATACCCAGTCATTTATGATTCTGCGGGAAAAGGAGAATGATTTTCCGGAGATTATTCACCGCTGCCCTGAACGACTTATGTATGCACAACGGGACTGGGAACTGCCCGATAAGTTTTTATGTCCCTGTCTTTTTACAACCGGTGGAATCGTTGTGGAGGATACGCTGATTATAAGCTATGGAGCTGCCGATCAGAAGGTGGGTGTAGCATGGACCAGCCTTACTGAAGTTGTTGAGTTCGTCAGAAAGTTTGATGAAAATGGCAGGCAGCTTTTAGAAAAGCAGTTTTAAACCCTATTTAGCAGAATTTTAGTCCTATTTTGAAAAAAGATGATTTGTTATAATGAAGCCAATGAGTGATATTTCCTTTTTAATTAGATCAAATTGACCCATACAAAAACTTATAATCCAATATCCACTGTTACAGGTAATTTTCAAACAAGACTTAAAAAATGCTATATCTAAGAGGTTAGGAGATCCTAGTTTATGAAGTATGTGTATTTCAGTATTTTATTATCTCTGATATTCGTATTTTCTACATTTGGAGGAGTAGGTGAAGCAATGGCAAACAACACAGTTTATTATGTAGACTCTATAAATGGAAATGATACCAATAATGGCATAAATACTGATACTCCCTGGAAGACCTTTGAACCGGTAAACAAGACCAATTTTAAACCGGGAGACGAAATTCTGCTATCTTGCGGCGGAGTATGGGATCAGCAGCTGGCGCCAAAGGGGTCGGGTACAAAACAGGCTCCCATCAAAATAAGCTCCTATGGTGAAGGAAACAAGCCGGTAATCAACGGAGGAGGTCTCGAATCAGGTGCGACAGTATACCTCTTTAATCAAAGACACTGGATTATCGAAAAACTAGAGGTTACCAATAATTCAGGCAAAGACAATGTAGGTACGGTAGATACAGCGGGAGTACCGCGTTATGGCATACTGGCGGAAAATAACACTCTGCAAAGCGGCATCGTTATCAGGGACAACTATGTGCACCATGTAAATGGAGCCATGAATTTAGTAGGAATCATGGATGCTCATATCAACGGAGGTATTACACTGCATGCAATAGGACCTGAAGGCAAGCTTAGTGATGCATTAATTGAAGGAAATACTGTGGAGAATGTAGGTCGTACCGGAATTGTTGCCTGGCAGGACAGATACTACGATAAAGTCGAGACACAAATCGATAGGAAACTCATGGGGACCGGCCTTGTGATAAGAAACAATTTTGTATCCAAACTGGACAGCGATGGTATTTTAGTTTTTGGTTTTAGAGGGTCGCTGATTGAGTATAACGTTTGCCAATCCGCTGGATTGAAAATGATTGAAGGCTTCAATATGAATTCCTGCGCCGGAATCTGGCCTACCCGGTCTGCCGATACAATTGTTCAATACAATGAGTCATCCGACTGCAGGACAAACGACAACATTGACGGTCAGGGCTTTGACGTGGATCTGTTAAGTGACAATACCATCGTTCAATACAACTATAGCCATCACAACCAGGGAGGCTTCCTATTACTGATGGGTGGATACAATTCCAATGTTAAAGTCCGCTACAATGTCATTGCAAATGAAGGCAACAAAAAGGGGATATTTACTTTCTCCTGGGGTACACCGCAAAATACCGAAATTTACAATAACACCATATACATAGGTCCTGAGGACGGGGCAGTGAAAGTCATCAATACCGATGGTGATACCAGCACCAATGATTATAAGTTCAGAAACAACCTGATTTATAATTTGGGCAGTGGAGAGTATGAACTGCCGAAAATGAACGGCAACGTATACGGTACCTTTGAACACAACCTGTTCTTCGGAAATCACCCGGCCACCGAACCTGCCGACCCATACAAGCTCACCCTGGATCCTATGCTGGTAGAACCTAAAAACTTTGGTATTGGGAGAACTGGAGTGAGTGGCCTGAAGCTGAAAAAAGGGTCACCGGCTATAGGAGCAGGCAGTGTCATAACAGACAGCGGAGGTTTGGATTATTGGGCAAACGCCGTATCGGCAACAGAACCGCCGAATATCGGAGCATATGAAGGAGCAGGAGTTACAGTACTTCTGCAGACAGAAATCCAAGCTGCGGCAGAGCAGACGGGTGTATTGAATGAAGCGTCTACACAGACTGCGACAACTGTCTCCACCACAGTACAGCAAGAGAAGAAAGCAGTCAAAAACAAAGTCCGAATGACAATTTTACTAAGTATATTAGGAATTGCTGTTATCCCAATAGTAAGTGGTTTCGGAATTGCAAAGTTTAACTGTAATAAAAAGTCAAGAGAATAGATTGATTCTGGAGCAAGCCGGCAGCCCTTGAATCAGTTTAGATAAAAAAACTGAATATGAAGGAGTCTCAATATGAAAAGAAGAATTTTGAGTTTATTTCTTGTGCTTGCTATGCTTTTGGCATTGCCGGCCGGTATGGGAATGGTACAGGCTAACAGTACGGTTTATTATGTAGACTCGGTTTCAGGAAGTGATTCAAACAACGGAACAAGCTTGAGTACGCCCTGGCAAACCCTTGCCAATATAAATGCGACGACGTTCCAGCCGGGAGACCGGATTCTGCTTAAGTGCGGAGGTGTATGGAACGGGCAGTTGTATCCAAAAGGATCGGGAACTTCAGCTCTGCCAATTACCATAAGTTCCTATGGCACAGGCAGCAGACCTGTTGTCAATGGGGGTAGTTTGGCACAGGGGGCAGCGGTTTATCTGTACAACCAGAGCTACTGGGTTATAGAGAATCTTGAAGTAACCAATGATTCCGGGATTGACAATTCCGGAACCGCAACAACTGCAGGTGTCCCGCGGTATGGCATTCTCGCAGAGAATGACAGCCTTCAAAGTGGCATAACAATCAGAAACAACTTTGTTCATAATGTTAACGGTGCTTTTAATCTGGTCGGTATTATGGATGCCCACATCAACGGTGGAATATCTGTTCGCGCAGCAGGTTACAATGGTAAATGGAATAATATTCTAATTCAAAACAACACTGTTCAGAACGTTGGCCGTACGGGAATCGTTGCTTGGCAGGACAGGTATTTCTTTCTGAGCCAGACATCGCCGGACAGAGCCTATATGGGTACTGGACTGATTGTACGGAACAACACTGTGTCCAATCTGGACAGCGACGGAATTCTTGTGCGGGGCTTTGTAGGTTCACTTATTGAGTATAATGTCTGCCAGTCTGCGGGCCTCAAGATGATCCCGGGGTTCGATATGAATTCATGCGCTGGAATATGGCCATTAGCTTCAGCAGATACAGTGATTCAGTACAACGAAGTCTTTGACACCCGGTGCAACGGAATTGACGGACAGGGCTTTGATGTGGATTTGGGAAATGACAATACAACGGTACAGTACAACTACAGCCATGACAACCAGGGAGGCTTTATCCTTCTGATGGGCGGCTACAATTCCAATGTTAAGGTTCGTTATAATATCAGCCAGAATGAAGGAAATCAAAAGGGTATCTTTACATTTTCCTGGGGTACACCGGTCAATACGGAAATATATAACAATACGATTTATATTGGTGCAAATTCGGGAGCAGTCAGACCAATCTATACAGATGGGGATGCAAGCACCAATAACTTTACGTTTAAGAATAACATTATCTATAACCTGGGTACCGGAGATTATGAGCTGCCAACCGTTAATGGTGTGAAATACGGAACATTTTCACATAATGTCTTCTACGGAAATCATCCTGCAAATGAACCGGCGGATGCGAATAAGTTAACTTCTGATCCAATGTTTGAGAATCCAGGAAGCGCAGGTACAGGTATAACTTCTGTTGATGGCTACAAGCTTCAGGCAGGTTCGCCTGCGCTGTCATCAGGAACGCTCATTGCCAATAACGGCGGAAAGGACTATTGGGGAAATCTTGTATCGGCAGGTGCAGTACCCGGTAGAGGTGCATATAACGGTACTGGCACAGGAGCCACGGAGACAACAGTTGTGGATACACTGAATAATTGGAGCTACTCTTATTCCCATACAAGCAATATGATGTTTGATTCCACAAACCCATCTTATTTCATTGGGGATACCTCCAGGGCAAAACGCAGCAATTCCAGCACAGGTAATATCATATACAATTTCAGTAATATAAAAACCTTCCAGGCTGCTGCGTATAAGTTCAGTACAACTGATCTGAGTAAGGTAAAATTTTATTCCTCACCTGACAATGTAACCTGGACACTGGTGAGTTCCACGTACACTACACCTGTTTTGACTGCAAATGGATGGTATTCCACTACCTTTACTCCGGCTTCAAATCTTCCATCAGGAACAAACTACCTTAAGGTGGAATTAACGGATTCGAATGCATGGGCGACCCAGATAGGTCAGGTAAACATCACTTGCTCAAATTAATGTTAGCTTAACAGGTATGAGTATCAAGGTCCGGCAGAGATTATTCCTGCCGGACCAAGGCATTTGATTAATTGGAACTAAATTAAGCGGCTGTTTGATTTTTGGGCTACCATGTAATAAAATAAAATGAGTATCGGAAATTGGGTGCGGGGGTAAATATATGCTGACAATGCTGATTGTTGATGATGAATATCTTGTGAGGTTGAGGATTAAAGAAACCATTGACTGGCAGCAATACGGTGTGGAAATTGTGGGAGAGGCCGCTGATGGAGAAGAGGGCCTGTGCCTTGCTCTGCAGCTTAAGCCGGATATTATCATAACGGACATGCGCATGCCGTTCATTGATGGCATGGAGTTGATGAAGAAAATAAGGGAAAACCAGCTGGAAGCAAGGATTATTGTATTGAGCGGCTACAATGATTTTGACTATGCGCGTTCAGCAGTGGATTATGGCGCCGATGCATACCTGCTGAAACCTATCGATAATAAACATCTGATCGAAACCGTCCAAAAAATCAAAGACAAGATCAAACGGGAAAAGAGTACCTCTCAGTATATCGAAAAACTAAAAAATGAAATGTCCTCCATCAAAAAACAATTACTTAGGGACCTGCTGAAGGGTAATGTTACCGATATTGTGGAGATACAGGAAAAAATCCAGTTCCTTGATTTACCTCTTGAGATGAAACACAACTATGTTGTTCATATTCGCATAGACCGCTATAAATGGATGCTGGAGCAGCAGGCACAGACCGGTATTGTCATCATTAAAAATACCATTGGCGATTTGATTGCCAGGAAGCTTTTGATAGACTCCTATTATATCGGGCTGATGGTGGATGTTACGGATGACGCATGGACTGCCATTATCCACCCGTTTAATACTGAAGATTCCAAGGAAACAATCAAACTCATCAAAGAGAACTGTCTTAAAATGACCGATGAATTGACCGAAGAATTCAAACTGACCTTTTCTGTGGGAATCAGCAGTATGAGTGATGGACTGGATACACTGAAAGAGGCGTACCTGGAGGCTGTAGAGGCTTCAAGCATCAAACTTTTATCAGGTCTAAACAGTATTGTCGTCAAGGGAGATAATGATACAACCGGCTACCGAAGGGAAGTCATGGAGGCAATCAAATATATCAAGAATAACTATTTTAAAGATATTACCGTAGAGACGGCCTCTAAAGAATTATATATTAGTCCTTCCTATCTGATGCATCTTTTTAAGGATGAGCTTGGAAAAACATTTAACGAATGTCTGACCGAATGCAGAATTGAAATGGCAAAGGAGCTTTTAAAGAATCCTGAAATCAAAATGTATGAAATTTGTGAACGGGTAGGATATAATGATGTTAAGTATTTCAGGCGAGTATTTAAAAAAATTACAGGCATAAATCCCAGCGATTATGTGAGGGTAAATTAAGCAGCATCATCTCTTTAATCAGACATCTGAAAATAAGAAACAGAATTATGGTTTATCTTTTGATAAGCCTTTTTGTATTTTCTATTTCTATTTTGTTGTTTTCACGAACTTATACCCGGATTCTAATTAACAAATATATATATGATTATGTACAATCGGCACAGCAGCAGATTATTACCAGTATAGAGCTGACTACAAATGAGGTAAATATGTTATTTGTGCGGCTTCAGGGCAATCAGCAGATCTATGACATAGTAAAGGATAAAGCCTTGACCCATGACCAGAAGCTAAATCAATTAAAAGTACTTCTGGATTCATTTGTGGGGAACAAGGACACCGTAGGAGATATACTCTTTGTAACCTCGGAAGGTGAAACCTTTGATTACAGAGATATCATAGTGGATTTGCCCGCAGCAAGCTATCTCAAACAAATTGAAACAACGAAAATACCCGTATGGGGCAACGTAATCAAGGATAACATTAATAATAAAGCCTATATTCCCTTTGGTGTAAAGTTCAGCAATTTTTATACTGGACAAAAGCTGGGGTACATGATTATTTATATTAACGAAGATGCTCTTTATAATATTTATAAGGAAATTGTTCCCGACTGGGGTTATTCCTTTCTGGTTACAAAAAATAATTATATCCTGTCCCACCCGGATAAGAGCAAAATCGGCTATATGATCTTGGATTCTGAGGCACAACTCACCAATAACAAAGTGTTCAGTGCCGTAACAGAGAATTATGAGGGAGAACAGTCTGTCGTTGCCTCTCTGGATCTTGGGCAGCGGATGAAAAGCGTGGGAGCAGATTGGAAAGTCGTTAGTGTTATCTCCTACAGTAAACTGTTCAGTGTCATAGCAAGAATAAATACGTATCTGCTTGCCATTGGTATCATTATGGTTATGACCATCATCATTGTTTCTGTTACTATGTCCAGAAGGATCATCAATTCGCTGGAACGGTTGAAAAAGAAGCTCAACGACTTTGGCAGAGGTAATCTTCAGATTGCTTTGGAGGAAAATATACAAGACGAAATATGGGAACTGGAAAAAAGCTATAACAATATGATTGTACGAATCAATGATTTAATTGTAAATATAAAAACCGAAAAGGAAAAGCAAAGGGAATTGGAGTTAATCGCCCTTCAAGCACAGATTAATCCTCACTTTTTGTATAATACACTTGATGCCATTGCCTGTATTGCCAAGCTTAAGAACAGGCAGGACGACATTGAGCTTATTGTTATGGAGTTGGCCCGATTTTTCCGGTTGAGTCTTCACAAGGGAGATAAATATATAACTGTTGAAGAGGAGATACAGCTGGTACAAAGCTTTGTGACCATAGAACAGATGAGATGTCCCGATAAATTCGATGTGGAATACAATATTCCGGAGGAAATTATACATTTAAAAATGCTAAAAATAACGTTGCAGCCATTAGTAGAAAATGCTATAAAGCATGGTATCCGACAAAAGAGAGGCAAAGGTCACATTGTGATCAATGGAATGAGGTTTGGAGATGAGTTGAAGTTTCAGGTGGTTGATGACGGAGTGGGTTTTGATGTGAAGAATACCGACCTGCATAAAAGCTCCTACAGCATGTCTCAGAATGGCTATGGACTTTACAATGTAGACGAGCGTATAAAACTGGAGTACGGAGTCAGGTATGGAATCCATATTGACAGTGAAATTAACAAGGGAACCACCGTGGAAGTGGCTTTCAACATTATCGTATAGATTTGTTATAGATGCTATTTTTGCATGCTTTCATAAAGTCTTGTCAAAGGGTAAATGATACTTTTTGACAGAATTTTTATTAGCACAAAAGATATTAGTACAAATGAAAATCCCAACACCAGAAGTACCGTAATCAATGTACCAAGCTGTGAATTAATATCAAGAGGTGTTATTATAGCAACAGTGTCACTTGAATTTGGAATAGGGTTGTAGGTAATAATGCTTTTCCTATTTTTCTCAAGAGTATATGCTTTATCGCCCGATGAAGATGTCTGGTTTATGTCTGCCACCTGTAAGCTTACCGACGGAGAAGAATTATAGGGAGATGCCAGAGTTTTATTTTCGGATGTTATAATGTAAATGCTTGAACTGTTATAAAACATACCACTATCATCAGGTTTGTAAAAATCATAAATGGAATTTATATTCGTATCAATAAATACATAACCTAAAGGATCACCCTGATTGTTTTTTATGCAAATGGTACAGGTAAAAATACCGGTTTTTGAAACTGAATTGTAGTTATAGAAGCTCGGTATATTACTAGATCGAACCATCCATAAGGAATTTTTCTCAGAGAGCTTTTTCAGGGGACTGAATGCTTCTTTGACTTTATCAAATTTCGGAGCGTTATATGCATTACTTGAAAGGTAGAGTATTCCATTCTCACCATAGACAGTAACACCCAAAATATTCAGATTGGAAGCGCGCAGACTGTCCAAAAGAGGAATTACCTTGTCATTAAAATGTGTTGTTTCAAGGCTTTCCCTAATCACAGGATTTTCTGTAACAAGCCTGGAGGTTTCTTCAATAAGGTTCATATTAAGCCTTAAGTTCTGATTTTGCTGCTTTATATGTTGTTGGGACAGCTGAACCGAATGGTCGGATATATTTTTCCGTATGGTTAGATTAACTGTAAGTGATATTACCAAGGTGCCCATAATAATGATGACCATTAAAATAATTTTTATCTTCTTTTCCAATACGATAAACAAGTTAACCTCCCCTGTACGCCTTGAAATACGTACATCTATTGCCTCGTTATATTAAGAAACGCAACCATATTCTCATTATAATGCTGACATTTTTTATTTACAATAGAAACCGAACCCTTATACAAAAACAAGTAGTTTTGTACCCCTTTTAGCAGAATTGTGTTGCTGGTTATTTAAAAATCGTGATGCTATAATAAAACCATGATACGGATCCGTAAGCTTTTTTCGAAAATTTTCCTATGTAACCAAAAGATAATTAAAAAAGGATGTGGAGTCAATATGGTTAAAAGAATAATAGCTTTTATGTTAATGGCTTTTATGTGTATTTCATTGATTACAGGATGTTCAGGGAACAAAGAAAGCGAAGCAACAACTTCAACCCAGGCGACGACAACGGAGATAGCTGCTGCTGCAAGTACAACAACCAGCACAGAGCCAAAACCGGTTACAATTACAGTAAGCAACTGGCCAAAAGGCGATGATGAAGCAAATACTAAACTGTATGCACAATATGTTGAGACAATGAAACAGAAATATCCCTATATTACAATACAGGGTGAGGAATGGAGCTACGATGTGAATTCCTTCCTTCCAAAGGCTGCCAGCGGACAGCTTCCAAATCTGTACGATACATATTTTACTGAAGCATCCAAGATTATCGAGGGCGGGTACTCAGCAGATATTACTGATATCGTAAAAAAATATAATTATGATAAAGCAATGAACCCTGATATGCTGGCGCTTGTTACCAAAGATAACAAGTATTACGGCTTACCCCAGGGCGGTTATACAGTAGGTTTGATGTACAATGTCAATGTATTTAAAGAAGCAGGGCTTTTGGATGAAAAGGGCGTACCGAAGTTTCCGAAGACTTATGACGAGCTTGCCCAGACCGCTCAGACAATTAAGCAAAAGACAGGAAAGCCGGGCTTCTTCTTCCCAACAAAGAATAACCAGGGCGGGTGGATGTTTATGAACATAGCATGGGCTTATGGTGCAGAGTTTGAGAAGAAGGTTGAAGGCAAGTGGAAGGCAGTATTTAACAGTCCAGAAGCCGTAGCAGCATTGCAATATGTAAAAGACCTGAAATGGAAATACAATGTTCTTCCAGAAAACAACCTGGTTGAGGCTGCCGATTTAATGGGTATGATAGGGACGGATCAGGTGGGTATGGCGTTCGCCGCACAGGCGTGGGCACCGATTATCATTACCAATACAAAGATGAGTAAAGATGCCATAGCCATGTCACAAAACCCTGCAGGACCTAAAGGTGTTGCGACTGTCCTGGGCGGATCGATCTTTATGTTTTCTTCCAATTCTACTCCTGAGCAATTGGATGCATGTGTCAAGTGGCTTGAGGTTGCGAAGGGCTTCTCAGCTACTGCCACAGACGAAATAAAAAAGAACTTTGAAGCGACAGCAAAAATCAGTAACGAGCAGGGGCTTGTTGTTGGACCACATGACCTCCGTGTATGGGTAGATCCTGCGCGTGTAGCGGCAGAAGATGAAATTCTCAAGAAATATCAGAACGTTAACATGGACTTGTGGAATGATTATGTAAATAATGCTACCAGCGGAATGCGTCCGGAAGAACCGGTTCTTGCACAGGAACTATATAAATCATTGGATACAGCCATTCAGACTGTATTGACAGATAAGAATTCAGATCCTCAAGCAATTCTGACTAAATTGGTCGAAGCCTTCCAGAGAGATTACCTGGATAAAGTAGCACAATAACATATCACATAGGGAGTGGTTTTACCACTCCCTATAGAAAAACTATTGGAGGGTTTGGAACATGGTAAGAGAACAGTTGGGCAATCAAAATACCCCGCTAAACGTTAAAAGGAGTATCAGAACTACACTTGCAGAAATTAAACTAAATACTGCAGCATGGTTACTGCTTATTCCAAGTCTGATTACCTTTATAATAATTGTATGGATGCCTCTGATTTCAGGTATTGTTCTCTCGTTTTTTGAAACAAAAGGTTACGATGCAGTCAAATTCGTCGGACTTAGAAATTTTATCGATGTAATCCAGGACTCGGAATTTAAAAGTACACTGTTTAATACAGTTTCATATACCGTCTGGTCACTTCTCATCGGATTTTTAGTTCCAATTTTTGTAGGAATCATACTGAATGAAATGGTTAACTTCAAAGCTTTCTTTAAGTTTTCCGTATATTTTCCCACAATGGTTCCGGGAATTGCATGTGCTCTCTTATGGTACTTTATGTTTGACCCGGGAAAAGGTGGACTTCTCAACTCAATATTAATTCAGCTGGGATTGCCTCAGTCATCCTGGTTGCAAAATCCTCAGCTCACAATACCCTTGATCGTCATAACTATGACCTGGAAAGGGTTTGGTGGTACGGCGCTGATTTATCTGGCAAGCCTGCAGGGCATCAATCAGGAATTGTATGAAGCCTCTATCATTGACGGAGCAAGCCTTGTTCAGCGTATCCGCTATATTACTTTGCCCCAGATTGCCAACATTATATTACTTATGCTTATAATGCAGATCATCGGTGTTTTTCAGGTAATGGCCGAGCCGCTTACCATGACTGACGGAGGACCGAACAATGAATCAACAAGCCTGATGCTGCAGAGTTACTTTTACGCCTTTAGATATTTCAGGGCGGATAAATCAATGGCCCTCGGTGTGATTACATTTGTAATGCTCGCTTTGCTTACGGTAATTTATCAGGTATTTAGCAGGAAGGCAACTTTGGACGAATAAGGAAGGGAAATTTCATGGCTACTTTAGAAGAAAAACGTACAGGAATTATTAATTCCATAGAAATGAAAAAGACAAAATATAGAATGGCATATTGGATTTTATTTCTTGTGATGGTTCTCATTTCACTGATATGTCTGCTGCCTCCCGTATGGATTCTTTTATCCAGTATGAAGGATATCAAGGAATTTTATAAAATACCGCCAACAATTTTACCGGAGACCTTTCAGCCGGAGAAACTTATCGAGACCTGGAATAAATTAAAGTTTTTCAGGTATTATATCAATACACTGGAATTAGCGGCAGGCTGTGTGGTATTTTCTGTTGTCATCAACGGTTTGGCAGGATATGTTCTGTCCAGGCTGAAGCCAAAGGGAAGTGGTTTGTTCCTTTCCCTTATGATCTGGACCATGCTGATGCCGGCCTCCTTGAGTCTTGTACCATTATTTAAGACAATGATAAAATTACCTCTTTTGGGGATTAATTTAACAAATACATATATCCCTATGTGGCTGATATCCGGAGCCAGTGCCTATTTTGTACTAATTTTTAAAGGATTTTTCGACAGTATTCCGATATCACTTTTGGAAGCTGCCCGCCTTGATGGTTGCGGAAACCTTAAGATATTCTATAAGATTATCGTTCCTTTGAGTAAGCCGATCATAGCTGTAGTAAGCATATTTACCGTAAACGGGGCCTGGGGAGATTTTCTGATGCCCTACCTGATAATAAAGGATCCGGAAAAATACACCGTAATGGTAAGAATATTTACCATGCGCGGTTCGGTCGGTTTTGCACTGGATATCCAGATGATTGCTCTGGTTTTTGCCATCATCCCGCCGGTAATACTTTTCTTGTTCTTCCAGAAGCACATTATGCATGGATTTACATTAAGCGGAATTAAGGGGTGATTGAACTATGTTTAATAAAGATTATTACAATAAAGGTGAATATATTGTATCCGACCCCCTTCAGAAGAAATATCAGGACAATTTTCTGTTCAATGAGCAGATTTTTTCTTATGTAACTCATACGGGGATGGGATACTCAAGATATACCGATGAAAATGATTACACAACAAATATTATCCATGGAACTATTGACAACCAGCAGTACGAGCACAGCAGAATGGTTTACATAAGGGATAATATTACAAAAGAATTCTGGTCTGTAGGGTGGGAGCCGGTCTGCAAGCCTTATGAAAAGTATGAGTGTAAAATTGGGTTTAACTATACCACCATTACCAACATTACCGAAGGGGTAAAATGCAAATGGACCATTCTGGTTCCTCGGGGCAGTGATCCTGTGGAGCTGTGGAACGTTGAAATAGAAACAAATACACCAAGAAATCTGAGTGTTTATCTATATTCTGAGCTCTCACTGCTGACCACCATTCCTACCTATGGGCATGATGGGTACATGAGCGCAGTATACAATCCGGAGGTCAACGGTATCACGGTTAAAAAAAGCGCCCAGGCCTTAATTGATAAGCTGAATTCAATATCCGTCATACCTTCCCGGAAGCCGGACTATTACACCTGCAGCCGATTTGACTTTATGGGTTTGTACAGGACTTTTGCAAATCCGCTGGGACTGGATAGCAAGCTTCCCGATTCCATTGCTTCCAAGGAGCGGATTTGTGCCGCTTTTCAGTATGACTGTATTGTGGAAAGACAGTTTTCTCTGAATCAAATGATCGTCGGACATCACTCTGGACAGGATCTGACAAGTGCTATTGAAAAATACAGAGATTTTGCCAAGGTCTTTCAGGATACGGCTGATTGGGTACAGGAGAGGTTCGGTAAATTGTATATCCGAACCGGTAATTCATCACTGGACACAATCACAAATACCTGGAACAAACAGATGATCTTATTCGGGGCGATACATTGCCGGTGGGGAATAAAGGGCTATCGGGATGTGGTACAGCACAGCCAGGGAGTGCTTTATTTTGACGCTGAACTTACCAGAAAAAGCTTGATTAAGTCGCTTCAGTTCCAGTATTCAAACGGTTTTGCGGTCAGATCCTACCCTGTTGTCTATGAAGATTCAAAAATGCATTATAGCGACAGTGCCTCCTGGCTGCTTTATGCTGTTTCAGAATATGTGAAGGAAACCGGAGATACTGATTTTCTCAAGGAGGAAGTCACTTTCCTTGACGGAGGTAAGGCAAGTGTTCTCAAACATATGGAGCTGATTATCCATTCATTATATGAGGACCGCGGTGAGCACGGCTTGGTTAGAATCCATGGCGGAGATTGGAACGACTCTCTCACTCATGTAGGGAGAGAAGGACGTGGGGAGAGTGTATGGCTTTCCATGTTCCTGACAAAGGGTTTGCTGATCTATGCCGAGCTTCTGGAATTTTTGGGACAGGATGCAGGCTGCTATTATTCCATGTATGAAGAACTTAAGCAGGATATCAATAAAAATGCATGGGACGGCGAATGGTATGTGCGTGCTTTTAATGACAAGGGCGGCAAGCTGGGCTCCAAAGAAAATGAAAGAGGCTTGATATTCTTGAATGCGCAGTCCTGGGCAATTATCTCCGGGGTTGCAGACCAGGAAAAAATAAAATGTATACGCAGATCCATTAAAAAATACCTGCATACAGAGTACGGTTATATATTGAACTATCCCACATACACATCGCTGGATGAGAATGTGGGAAGAATGAGCTGCATGGAACCGGGGACAGCGGAAAATGGCTCTATCTACATGCATGGCAATGCATTTCTAATCTATGCTTTACTAGGCATCGGGGACAGCGAAAATGCGTATAGTGTTTTAAAATCCATTCAGCCGGATAATCCCTTACTGGCGAATAAACCGGTTTGCCCGTATATTTACGGCAACTGCTACTATGGCCCGGATCACAAAAAGGAAGCCGGGAAAATGGAGTTCAGCTGGATTACGGGTTCCGTAAACTGGCTGCTGCAAAGTATCGTTGAACTAATGCTGGGAATTCGGAGAACCTATGAAGGTCTTGTGATTAAGCCTGTGCTTCCGGAAGAATTTAAGCAAGTGGAGGTTTTCAGGGAATACCGCGGTTGCAGATACCATATTGTGATAAATAATAAAGGCAGGAATGTGAAAAGTATTACACTGAACGGAGCAGTGCTGGATACTCTCAAAGTACTACCTGTAGTGAAGGATAATGCAACGATCAACCTTGTTCAGGTTGAATTGGAGTGAATCAAAGGGGTTGATGATAAGTGAAAGACATGTTTTTTGTTCCCGATAATTATGTACCGGTCAGCGAGTTTTTTTCTTCAGGTGTTGAGGTACAGATTCCTATGACTCTCCTGGACTTTGTAAGGGAGAGGCAGCAACAAATCCGTGTTGCGTATTGGGATGGTTGCAAAACAGAATTTCTGAAACCGGACAGGTTGGATTTGGAGCAGGGAACTGTCGGGCTGAGCGGTAAGAGCAGCGGGGCATTCACGGTAGTATTGGAGAACTTTGTGAATGACTTTCCTGTAGTTACCCATTGGAATGCAAAGATTAATAACAATAGAGGCGGATTTTGGCAGGGTGCTGCCGACGGGGTTGGAAAGCTTGATATTGACCTGGACAACCAAACCGTAATAAACGAGAAACCTATATATGATCAAAATTTTGCCAGTCCCTATACATTTTTAACAGATAGATATATGTTTTTTTCGGAAAAAAGCCTAAATGAGAAAGTACCGGGATATGAACGATATATCGGAGAAAATTACAGCCTGTTTCAGGTCACCGACAAGCTTGCTCTGTGGCTTTCAGGTAAGGCGTTAAAGGAAACCGGCTATCCTATCCTCTACAAAAACTACCCTGATTTTGAATTACAGGAGAATATACCGGCCTTTCAGATTGTCAACAATTACATCGTTGCCTGGAACGAAGAAACACCCAGTCTGGCTACTTTTGTTTTGCCGCCTTTTTGGCGAGCCGATACACAAAAGCATTACCCAATCTTGTTCAGCGGATTTTATGACAGCAATGAAAATACGTTTCAAACCATAGGGCCTTCCTTTCTGAATATTCTTGGGAATTTGCTGCGGGAGACAGGAGAGCCTGTGGTAGGCATCCTCTGGAACGGAGGAGGTTCCATTGGAGCCAGAACCTTTCAGCATTCTGCCTTTCACAACCTTTCGGAGCTGTTTGGGATTGCTGCACAGGAATTTTCAGGGGACCCTGAAAGCATTGTGGCAGTAGGCGGCTCACGAGGCGGAATCACTGCGCTTGTGGCTGCAAGCAACTCCTATCATGATAATTACAGAATAAAATATGCGGTTAGCTATAACCCCATTGTGCGTTTCGGAGAACAGGAATGGGAGATGCCCAATCCTACCTGTCCTCTGGTATATTCCGCAATCACTGAAGATACGGGCTATAAGCTGGCATGGATGAGAAACTGGAGGGATCAGATTTCCGAACTGACGGGAGAAGCATTGTTTCTGAACAATCTCTTCGGCACCTGTGACAGGTCTGTTGCCAATGAAGTTCTGTGTCCGGCCTCGAAGCAGTTTGCCAAATCCGTTAGTGAAAAAGGTACAAAGGTTTTTTTGGCGGCAGGTACCCATGATGCTTTTGCTACAAAGGATGGCATCATAGACTTTGCAGATCTCTTGAGAAGTCATGGGGTTCAGGTTCATCTGCAGTTTGGCTACAGGTTCGGCCACAACAACGCTACGAACCTATATGACACAGCTGGAGGCTTTTTAAAGGATATTATACTGGGAAAAGAAAAGGAACTGTCCGGAATAAGCCATTACCGGAGATGCAGCAAGGATGCAGCAGAGTGGGAAAAATCAGAACAGTTTTCACCGAAACGCCAGCCGGTATTCTTTGAAGGGCCAAAAAAAGCTGCGCTGGGCGATAAGGCTGTTATCAATATTGTTGGGGAGGCCGGAATGTCCTATGCTCTAAAATTGTATAAAATCGAGGACCCGGCATGGTTGGAGCATAAACAATTGGTCGTCCTCGATGAAGGGCGAATACTCGTTGAGGGAGTTCTGGAACCAAAAACACGGAACCTGAATGGTATATCCTATTTTAAAAGCTTGATTGGATTTGACTGCTCGTATATTAAAGGCTTTTATCTGTATGAGCTCTGCTATACCCTTTGTGATACCAGGGAATGGGTCAAAATACCCGCTGAAAATGTACCTCAGCCGGGAGTTGAAGCCTATCCTGTGTTGGAGCTTTTAAACCATTATCCTGCAGTAAGCGGAATTGAAATGGCCAGGATGCAGGATGTGAAAGCCATTGGGTGGGGATTGAGTGAGGAATAAGCTGCAAAAAGTGTTTTTTAAATAATGCATATGAATTTATATGTTTGTAATGCTTCGTAAATGCTTGCTAGGAGCTATTTGAAAGTAGTACACTAAAATTTGTAAATTCCAATACATAGATTTTATTATTACACATATAAATCCTCTTGTAATTGCGTAATTCCAGACGACACATATAAAGCTTTATACGCTTAAGGAAAATTTACATTAACCTTGACATGTCTCAAATTTTAGTATTGATTATTTCCAAAGTAGATGATAAAATATGCTTACGCAAACGTTTGCGTAATTTTTAAGACTTCTTATTGATACCAAGAAATTGGGGAATGGGGTAATGTAAAATGTATAAAAAAATAAAAATGGCGTTATGTCCTATCGGAAAATTTGTTTTCAGTCATGAGGATGCGAAGGTTTACAAAAGGAAAATTGAAGAGAAATTGGACGATATGGGAGTATCCTATATTGGAATAGATAGTGCAATTACTGATGGAATAATAAGGTCTCACAGTGATATAGAACCGGTTGTCAAATATTTGAAATCTCAAGATGTAGATTGCCTTTTCATACCCCATTGTAATTTTGGGACCGAAAGCGCGGCTGGGATGATAGCAAAAAAGATGGGAGTTCCAGTACTACTTTGGGGACCAAGGGATGAAGCACCTTTGGAAGACGGAACAAGGCTTAGAGATTCTTTGTGCGGTATGTTTGCATCAAGCAAGGTGATGTCGAAGCTGGGTGTCCCATTTACTTATATTGAAAACTGCGAAGTTGAGGATGAGGCATTTTTTGTGGGAATAGACAGGTTCTTAAGAGCTGCTAATGTCGTAAAGAGGCTCAAGGGAGCAAAAATTGGAATGGTAGGTAACAGGATAGATTTCTTCTGGAGTACTATTATTGATGAAAGCGACCTTCTCCAGAAGTTTGGTATTGAAATACTTCCTATAGACTTGTCAAAGGTTATCCGTTTAACTAGAGAAAAAGCTGAAGAAGGAAGGAATGAATACCTGAATGAAATAAAAGTACTGGGACAAAAGCTGGACATTTCCAGTATGACTGAACAGGGAATGATCAATGTTTTATCACTCAGGGATGTAATATATGATTTTGCGGTAAGTAACAAGCTTTCAGCTGTAGCAATAGAGTCATTCATGTCGCTTATAGATGAATTGAATGCCTGCATGAGCTTTGCCCAGGCGCAGGTATCAGACATGGGAATTCCATGCATTTGCGAAAGTGATATACATGGTGCGGTTAGTTCAATAATAATTGAGGCTGCTGCCTTGAATACAACACCTTCATTTTTTGCCGACCTGACGGTGAGACATCCTGAGAACGACAATGGTCTCCTTCTATGGCATGACTCCTTCCCTTTGAGCCTAAAAGCAGAGGACTCGACCGGCAAACTGGGATCACACTGGATACTGCCTAATTTTAAACCTGGCATGTGCCACTGGAGATTAAAAGACGGTGAAGTCACCATCGTACGTTTTGATGGAGAAGCTGGTGAGTATAAGCTTTTAGTAGAGAAAGCGAAAACAGTACCGGGACCAGTTACTCAGAACACATATGTATGGGTCGAAGTGGAGGATTGGAAAAAGTTCGAGAAAAAAGTAATCGAGGGTCCATATATTCATCATACCTCGTGTATTTACGGGGATTATTGTGATATCATAAAGGAAGCATGCAAATATGTAAATGGTCTCAGTTTTGATGGGGATTAATAACTCATAATACTCTATATACCGGGGTGAATGGATGGTAACAATCAAAGATATTGCAAAAATGGCTGGAGTAAACGTTTCTACGGTATCCAGGGCATTAAGCGGAAGCAGTGAAGTTGGAGAGGAAACAACCAGGAAAATCAGGGAGATAGCCGATAAACTTGGCTATATCCCTAATTTTTCTGCAAGGGCTCTCGTAGGAAAGAATACTAAATTGATTGGCGTAATAGTGCCTGAAATAAGCAGTAACTACTATGCACAAATAGTAAATCACATAGAGGGAGAACTGAACAAAAAAGGGTACTCACTGATAATTGGAGCAACAGGCTTCAAGACTGAAAAGGAAATTCAAGTCATGGAGATGCTTATAAGCAGGAAGGTGGATGGAATTATTTTTGCTGGCTCAATAAACAAACAGCTGGATGAACAAATGACAGATTTTCGGAAGAAGCATTCCTTACCTGTTGTATTTCTTGAACCTATTTATCCAACAAAGTTATACGACAATATTTTAATTGACCAGGAACATGGAATCAATCTGGCTATAGAGCATTTAGCAGCGCTTGGGCATAAGGATATTGGCTTTATTAGTGAGGATATCTCTACAAAGACAAGATTTTCAAGTTTTACATCAGCATTAATGAAAAAAGGTTTAAAACTGAATGAGAAGTTTATAAAAACAGGTGCTGAAAGATTTGAACTTGGAGGCTACCTTCGTATGAAGGAGCTTCTAATTGAAAAAGAAAGACCTACTGCAGTTTTTGCAGTATACGACTATATGGCTATTGGAGCTTTAAAGGCAGCTCATGAGGAAGGAGTCAGAATTCCTGGTGACATGTCAATGATAGGATATGACAACATAAGGGAATCCGAGTTCCTGATAAGTCCTCTGACTACTGTGTTTCCTCCTGTACGAACAATGGCTGAAGCAGGGACAGGGGTGTTGATTGAAAAAATAGAAAATAAGGATAATAAGGTTATAAAGCAGATTTTGCTTAAACCCGAACTAGTAATTAGACAAACTACGACAATTATGTAGTCAAAGCCTGAACAGGAGTCGACCTCTTTTCAGGCTTGATATTTTTCTGCCCGGAACTCCGAAGGAGTCTTTCCAGTAACAGATTTGAATACCTTGCTAAGGTAAAAGCGGTCATTGAAACCAACTGTTTCGGCAATATCCTTAAGAACAAGGGGTGGCTCTATCATAAGCAGCTCTTTTGCCTTCTCTATTCTGAGTCTTTCTATATAGTCATTTGGTGAAATTCCCTTTACTTTTTTATATACCCTGCTCAAATATGGCGGTACCATTCCAAAATTATCTGATAGATTTTGAAGGCTGATCTGATTGCAAAAATTGGATTTTATATACTGCTCGATTTTGTCAACCAGAGCTTTTTGGCTGTCATCACTCTCAATTTTCAGTTTCTGAGTCCTGAATAGGTCATCGATAATAAAGGTTATTCCCTCATACAGGGATCGATATGAGGTAGAATTACTTAAAAGTTCATTGATTTCCATATCAATCTCTACTGTCCTGCTGTCAGAAATGGAACCCAATGAAATATAAAAAAGATTTAGCAAGTGCTTAATTAACCTTTCCAGGGTCAGTTGCTTAAAGGACTTTTTTTCGCACAGATCCAAAAGCTTGTGTAGCTCTTGTTTGAGTCTTTCGACCTGAAAGTTCTTTATCAGTATGTTCAAGGTTTTCTCAGTGTTAGCATCAGGCATATTCAAGTCTTCATCCTGTTGCGTTTCAAACTTGGCTTCATCAAAAACCAAGCTGGACTTTGCAAAACGAATGCTTTTGTTGAGAGTTATTCTTGACCTTTGGATTAGGGTACCGACACGGCTGATATCATTTCCTATTGCACCAGCAACAGATGTTATGGGAAAGTCAAATGAATTAAGCTCATTATGTATTCCGATAATAATATTTCTTGCCTCTACATTGGAATTATCACTTATTCCAAGTATAACGATCTTTTCATTTCCATGCTCACCATCAAGTATCCAGTATGAGTTTTTCCCGTTCATGTGCCTGCCGATATGGTCCTGGAGGTTGTTCTTTATCCAGAAATCCTTGGCTGGTGTAATCCATGAGCATGAAAAGGTACAGAATGAACCGGAACAAAGCAGCATATAATGATATTCATTGAAATCAAATAATTGCATAAGTTTTTCACTTTCCATTTCCAGAGTGGAAAGACTGTTAAAGATTATTTTCTTTAAGGTTTCCAACTGCTGTTCGCAAATCTTTGTATGAATGTCATCGTATATCTTATTCAGCAGGCTTTTTAAAGAAGTTGGTGATAAAGGTTTCAGCAAATAGTCTGAAACACCAAGCTGTAGAGCTTTTCTGGCGTATTCAAATTCCTGGTATCCACTTAATACCACTGTAATAATGTTTGATTTTTGCTCATGAAGCCTGCTCACAAGTGTTAATCCATCCATGATTGGCATTTTTATATCTGTAAATACAACATCCGGTTTCAGGTTTTCTATACCCTCCAGGGCCTTTTGTCCATCTAGTGCTTCGCCTACCACCTTAAAGCTGTTATGAGTCTGCTCAATCATCTGCTTTATTGTTCTTAAAATAAGAGGTTCATCTTCAACAATAAAAACTTTAATCATCCAAAACACTCCCTTAAATTCTATTAAAATTATAATTGTGTTGAATATATATTACTACAGGTGCTAGTCTTTGATGGAGCCACCAATTACTACAGTTGAACCACCTTCGGGTTTATTAAAGATATTGAATATTACATCGTTTCCATATAAAAGTCTTAACCTCATATATATATTTATCATACCCAAGCCACCGATTTCAAGTTTGTCAAATATTTTTCCGGAGTGGGTATCCGCTGTATACTGCTGCACTTGACTCAATATTCTTTCATTTGTGATTTTATTAAAACCACAGCCGTTGTCGGAAACCTTTATGAACCATTTTCCGTTTTCAGCGTGTCCGGTAATTTCTACTCTGAATGGGGGGGGCTGGTTTTTGAAACCATGAACAAAACTGTTTTCAACTATGGGCTGTAGAATTAACTTGGGTACCTTAATTGAAAACAGGCTTTGATCTACTGACAGCCGATATTCAAGCAGGTCCTCAAATCTCCATTTGTTTAGCTTAAGGTAGTTTTCTGCATGTTGGAGTTCGTCTTTTATGGTAATATCTGTACTGTCAAAAGATGCTACATATCTGAGCATATCGGAAAGCTCCGAACACATGCTGACTACCTTGTAGTTAGCTTCCTCGTTTGCCAGACCGCTAATTCCCATGAGTGTATTGTATAAAAAGTGAGGATTCATTTGCGCTTGAAGTGCAAGCAGATGTGCATGAGCCTCACCTGCCCGGGCTTGAATAGTTTGTTCCATTGATTCCTTAAGCCTGCTTAGGGTTTTATTAAAAGCCTCATTTAGCAGTGCAACTTCATTGTTGCCCACATGGTTGCTAAGGTTAATGGAGAGGTTTTCCAGGGAGAGTTTTTTTACAAGGACCCGCATTTCTCTGATGGGGGCTGTAAGACCCTTTGAAATCAAGTACATAATGAAGAGCGTTAAAACTATTAATAGAAAACCGAAGATTAGAAAGATGTTTCGAAGGAAATATACTGGTGACATAAATTCATGTTTGGGTTGTGAGGCGATGACCTTCCAGCTTGTATAGGAAAGGTTATTTATGTAGACTAGTTCTTCTGTATTATCACTGGGGCGGGTCAGCGTCTTGCCGCTGATATTGTTTAAGCTGTAATAATATATGGCTTCAGATTTAGAATACTTGTTAACCGGGTATATGATATTTCCATTTTCATCAAAAATAATTATTTTCAGACTGCTTTTGTCGCCTGTGTTGCAGATGCCCTCAACCATTTCATATGGTTGCTGTACCTCAACAAAGCCCAAATTATTATTGGCTCCGTAAGTTGCAAACATTTCTCTCCTGAAGGATATGACCAGAGGTGAAAGCTTGTCAAGAATAAACTCATCCTTGTGAGGGGGAATTATCACACTTCTGTCATAAGTCTTTTTCATGTTTTCATATAAATATGTATTTTTAAAAAAGCTGGGCGGTGGAGATTTGTACTCCACAGCCTTACCAACGGAAACATAGTCTCCATTCTCATTGAATATGCATATTCTCCTGACGGTGGACTTGATGCTGTTGATTGAAACCAATATATTTCTGGCTTTTTTTGCCGAGTCAAAATTGTACTCATAATAATTCTGACCATTCTTATGAAATTCAATTGAATCAGCCATAATTTCCTGTATGTCTTTACTGAACAGTACCTGCGTAGTAACTGTGTCAATTTCTTTGAGCATTGAATCTAACCCTGCAGATATTTTTTCTACTGATTGCTTCATACTTTTAACTTCTCTGTCAAACAGTATTGAAGATATATATGAATAGAAGATAAGCGCTAACACTAAAAGGATTGAGGTTATAAAAATAGAATAATAAATAAAGACCTTACGCTGAAAACTGATCCTGCTAAACATAAGAAAAGTCCTTTCGATCTTTAAATAGTTGACAAAAACAATTATATCATATTTTATTTAAACCAATATATAAATTTTATGTACGAAAAGTACACACTATTTGTTAAGAAAATTTCATTCCCAATGACATGAAAAAAGATTAAAATAGCAACATGAGAGCTCTTATATAATATGTGGAAATTTAAAGGAGGATCTGTTCATGAATAATAAGTTTTTCAGAGTTATAGCTGTACTGGTTATGATAACTTGCCTAATATCCATGGTAGCTTGCAGTAATTCAGGAAAAGAAAGCGCTGCACAGAACAGTCAGACAGAAAGTACCGATACCACTGCTAAACAAGAGTCTACAGCCCCCGAGAAAAAAGCCGAGCCTGTTACACTTACCTTTGCAACCTTTAATGAGTGGATAACACAGGGAGAAGGAATAAGTAAAGTATTCAAAATGTATGAAGAAGCAACAGGAAATAAGATAAAGCAGGACATCTATCCTAACGATCAGTTTACAAACCTGCTGGCAGCGAAGCTTGCAACCGGTGATGTTCCTGATTTTTATGCAATAAACATGGGAGAGCAGTACATACCATACACCAACCTGGAGCCTTTGGATGGCCCATGGATAGACAAAATGGTGCCTGCGGCAAAGGTAAACGCTACAAGAAAGTCTGATGGAAAAGTTTGTATGGCTTACTTCAATCCTGTAACATATCTTTGCGCTATATATAATAAAGATGTTTTTAATAAGGCAGGAGTAAAAGCTCCCCTGATGACATACCAGCAATTACTGGATGCATGCAAGGCAATTGAAAAGATAGGAGTAACACCTATATACTTGATGGGTAAGGAAGTATGGACAGCTGAAATGATACCTGGCCTTGGTGGTGTTTATCTTTTCAAGAAAGACCCCGGTCTGGCAGATAAACTTAAAAAGAATGAGCTCAAGCCATCTGAGTCTCCAGAGTTTGTTGACTTAATAAAGCGTGCACTGGCACTAAAGCCATATATAAACAAAGATTTCATGTCTGTACCTTTAACGGCTGGTGTAGGCCAGGTTGCAGAGGGCAAGTGCGCAATGACTATAATGGGTGATTGGTATTATGATGAAGTAGCCAAAAACTACCCTGATAAAGTTGCGAATACTGGAATTATGCCGATTACTCTGGGTGATGACTATATAAGTGCTATCTCAAGTTTCAACCAAAGGGCATTTGCTGTGCCGGCTGCAGCACAATACAAGGAGCAGGCAAAGGAAGCTATTAACTTCTTTATGCAGCCTGAAAACTTTAAAACCCTGATTTCACCGTTCAAGGGAGCAAGCCCATATGAAGGATATGAAATTGAAATGAATCAGTGGCAAAAAGAAATGGTAGATTTACTCAAACAGAATAATATACCTATAACAGATTCTTACCTGAATGAAACAGGAGCGTTTGCTTGGGGGCCTGGATTCCAGGTATATCAGGAAGTTTTTGCTGGTAAGGATATAAACAAGGCACTGGATGACTGGTATAACGAATATGTGAAGCTGAATAAAGCAAAGAAGACTCCGGGTTTCTAATAAAAACTCAGTGATATTAAAGTAGATTAGTGTAATATGCCTTAACATTCCGTTAAGGCATATTACAACAGAAAAGGTGATTTTATGCGTTCAACAAATATAACAAAACACTATACACCACTGTTTGTGATGCCAGCTTTTATCCTTTTTAGTTTATTTTTTATTATCCCAAATATTGCGGGGTTATTTCTGGGATTTACAGACTGGTCCCAGTATTATCCACTTCAGCCCTCATTCAATGGACTCAACAATTTTAAGGATATGGTCAAGTCATCAATATTTATTACTGCTGTAAAAAATACATTCTCGTTTGCTATATCAACAACTCTGATTAAGGTAGTTTTAGGATTGTTGCTTGCTATAGTTCTAAACAACAGTGTTAAACTAAAGGAATTATACAGGACTATAATATTCTCTCCGGTTGTAGTAAATCCTCTTGTAATAGCGCTAGTGTTCAGCGCATTATATAATCCAACATATGGCCCTATTAATATATTTCTAAAAAGTGTTGGACTAGGTTTTCTTCAGAGAAATTGGCTCACCGACCCAGGAGTTGCTATGGGCTCCATTGCCGCAATGGAAGTATGGATGGGTATTGGTATAATAGTTGTGATATTTTTATCGGGACTGCAAACAGTGCCGAAAGAGTATTATGAGTCTGCTAAAATAGATGGAGCCAATGAAACACAACAGCTTTTGTATATAACGATACCGCTCATTTTTCAGTCACTGACAATTTGCTCTATTTTGTCTCTTTTAAGAGGCATAGGAGTTTTTGCCCAGGTATATGGGCTTACAAATGGAGGACCGGCAGATGCTACACAGGTTTATGGGACTTTTATGTTCAAATCTTTTGGCCAAGGTTTATACGGTTTTTCAGCAGCAGCCGGTCTTGTATTCACAATATTTGTATCTCTAATCAGCTTCTTGTTACTTGGCTTTTTCAAGAAAATGGAGGTAGAGTACTAAATGATAAATAAAACTAAAATAAAACCTAAAAAAATTACAATAGAAGTAGTAATGTTTTGTATTGTTTTGGTTTACATTATTCCTATATGGATGGTATTAATAAATTCTTTGAAAACTACAGAAGAGGCGAATAAGTTTGAACTCAGTTTTCCAAAGGTATGGCACTTTGAAAATTATGTAAAGGTATTTACAGAGTCATCGGCATTCAGAGCTTTTCTGAATGGACTTACAATATCTGTTTGTGTAGGCATTGTGGCAGTATTTTTAACATCCATGGCAGCGTTTTTTATATCCAGATCCAGCACGAAATTTGCTAAATTCTCATACAGCTACTTTGTATCGGGCTTAATAATTCCTGTAGCTGTTATACCAACGTATTTTGCACTGCTTTCTTTAAAACTGAACAACACTTATATAGGACTTATACTGGTATTCATTACCTATACAATTCCACTTAGCATATTTCTTTATGCAGGCTTTATCAAAACTGTTCCAAGGGAGATGGATGAGGCTGCTATTGTAGATGGATGCGGAAGCTTCCGCATGTTTTTCAAGGTAGTATTTCCTTTGTTGTCCCCAGTTACCATAACCGTTGTAGTCTTTAATTTTATCGGCGTATGGAACGATGTAACCACATTCCTGTACTTCGCAGGTGGTGACAAGTGGGCTCTGCCTATGACGGTTTATGTTTTCTTCGGCAAGTACAATCAGTACTGGAACCTGGTTTTTGCAGATATAATATTTACTATCATACCTTGCCTCTTATTGTATATTTTTGGTCAAAGATACGTTGTAGCCGGTATGACGGCGGGAGCAGTTAAAGCCTGATTAAGCAGTGTTTTAATTCCTTAGTTTTGGATATGGACTGTTTTTTTATAACTGAGTTATCAAATGGGGTATATAACTTGATTACTAATAAAGAGATGAGAAACAACTTTAAAAATCCTCCTCCAGAATTCCGTTCCGTACCCTTCTGGGCATGGAATGACAAGCTTTCCGAAAAAGAACTTTCAAGCCAGATTTACGATATGAAAGACAAAGGAATGGGAGGCTTTTTCATTCATTCCCGTGAGGGCTTGGAAACAGAATATATGGGAGATGAATGGTTATACCTGGTCAAAAGTGCTGTAAGCACTGCAAAGGAAGCTGGCCTTAATGCCTGGCTGTATGATGAAGACAGATTTCCATCAGGCGGGGCAGGCGGTGCAGTATCCAAAAGTGGCGGAGACAGCTGCAGGTCTAAGGCTTTGACACTTGAAATCATTCGTGACAAGTTAAATGATGTTGGAAATAATGTTTTAGCTTTCTTTAAGGCAAATATAAAGGACGAACAAATATATTCATGTGAAAGCTCATCTGCTTTGGCATATGGTATACTGGCTGAAAATGAAGCGTTTCTGGTATTCAGAGTAGAAGTTTCGGGTCCCTGTGAGTGGTTTAATAGTGAGGCACCTGTAGACAATTTGAATCCGGATGCTGTTGCACACTTCATTGCTGATACACATGAAATTTATAAAAAACATATAGGGGCAGAGTTTGGGAATACAGTTCGGGGTATATTTACAGATGAGCCAAATATAGCAGACCCCCATTCCGTATACAGTGGAGAAAGAGCATGGATACCATGGACTGATGGGTTTGCTGAGATATTTAATCAAAAAAGGGGATATGATATCATTGACTATCTCCCTTATATATTCTTTAATGGGGAGAAATCTTCGAAAATAAGACATGACTACTGGAGAACCATTACAGAAAGATTTTGTGAGGCATACTCGAAACAAATCGGAAACTGGTGTAAAGAAAATGAAATTTCCTTTACAGGGCATTATCTGGCTGAGCACAACTTGGGTATCGCAACACGGGTTAGCGGTGCAATAATGCCACATTACAGATATCAGCAGATTCCCGGAATCGACATGCTGGCTGAACAAACACAGGAATATCTGACAGTAAAGCAATGTACCAGTGTTGCCAATCAGTATGGAAGACGGTACTCCATATCCGAAATGTACGGATGTACAGGGTGGGATTTTACCTTTGAAGGGCAGAAATGGGTAGGTGACTGGCAATTTGTAATGGGCATCAACCTAAGATGCCAGCATCATGCGCAGTACAGCATAAAGGGATGTAGAAAGAGGGATTTTCCCCCTTCATTTAACTATAATAACTCCTGGTGGAAATACAATAAAATTGTAGAAGATTATTTTTCCAGAGTTGCTGCAGTTATCAGTGAGGGAAGTGCAATTAGAGATGTACTTGTTATTCATCCTTCTTCTACAGTATGGTCCATGACCGCATCCTACCCGTATAAATACCTCCAGTGGAACGATCCGAGCTTGATTGAAATAAATAATTACCAGGAAAAAATTGATGGATTCATAAAGATTCTGCTTGGCTCACATTATGATTTCGATTTTGGAGACGAAACCATAATAGAAGAAAAAGGCAGGGTTAAGGATAATAAGGT
>CAYQCA010000002.1:32863-37690 GCA_964415835.1 uncultured Clostridium sp.
CGGGTAAGTATTTGCAATAAGAGTATGGTAGAGGCAGAACAATTTCTTTACCTGTTTAAGGAACTGCCCGAGTGTTATACTTTTTTTATTGTTAATAACGACAGATATAATTCTCATGATGTAATGATTACGGTGCCTGTTACGGGAAGGCTAGAAGAATGGAATCCCTTAAATGGAGTTATAAAAGAATTAAGCATCAGGAAAAATGAAGATAAAACCAGCTTCATTCACAGTTTCGGTCCGGCAGGCTCTGGCTTATTTGTGATTTATAAAAATGAAAAACCAAAGTACGAAAACATCAATTTTAAATTTGCTCAATCTTATCTAGCAGAAATACCGTATGGAGCTCTTGCACCTGTATGCAAATTTTCACGTACTCAGCCAAATGCACTTCTTTTGGATGTATGTGTATTCAGAGTCGGGGATGGAGAATGGTCTGAAAAAATGTTCGTCTGGCAGGCACAGCGCAAACTAAGGGATGAGCTGGGAATGAGACAGATTTATTATAATGGTCTGCCACAAAGATACAGATGGGTAAATGAGCCCCATATTAAAGATGGAACCCATGTAGAGTTTAAATTCTCTTTTAACATAGAGGATATTCCTGAAAATGACACATATCTTGCTGTAGAAATGGTGAGAAACTTTGATATCTGTCTGAATGGCAATGAAGTTCCTAATATTCCTGTTGGATGGTTTATAGATAAAAGCTTTGAGAAAGTAAAGCTTAAAGGACTGTCAAAGGGAGAAAATGAAGTGGTGCTATCCTGCAAATATAAAAATAGTATGGAGATTGAAGACTGCTGCATAATTGGTGACTTTGGAGTAAATTTGGATAGGTACATAACCAACGAGCCGGATATTTTGCATCTCGGGGATTGGTGCCTGCAAGGGTATTTCCATTACTCAGGCAGCATTATCTATCATTTTGATTTTGAATATAATGAAACTTCCAATAAAAAACTTATTCTGGAACTTGGTAAATATAATGCAGTAACTGTGGAGGTCAGAGTTAACGGTGATACAGCGGGACATGTCCCGTGGCTGGCTGCAAATAGAATTGATATAACGCATTTTCTGGTACAGGGATTTAACAGGATTGACATTGAAGTCATGGGAAGCCAAAGGAATATTTTTGGACCTTTTCATCAAAAGGGAACCCATAATCCCTGGGTGGATTGGGATTTCTTTGAACGGTCTGGATCAAGAAATGAACCATATTATGTAGTTCAGCATTATGGGTTGATGGAGCAGGTAAAAATATATATCGTTTAAATAGATTTCCATCCATACGCTTTTAGTAAATACTTGTGCTCTATTATCCAATAAGTTAGATAAAGATTGCATTTAAATTCTTTTGTTAGGAGGTGGTCTTGTGACAAAAAGAGAAAGGTTGCTGAAATCATTTAATGGGCAGGAAGTCGACAGTGTTCCGGTATCACCTTTTATTTGGACGAATTTTGTCAATGAGTTTTGCGGTACGAAATTCCTGAACACTGATGAGAAACTTGATGAAAAACTGATGGATGTATACAGGAAATTGGACTTTGATATTATGCATCGCACATGCTCTGTTTGGGATTCCTTTTCAGAAAGTTTTCTTGATTCAAGGAACTGGAGGGTATCCGTTGATCATAAAAAAACTGATGAAACAAAAAGAACTGATGTTACCATTATAAAAACCCCCGAAGCTGAATTGAAAGAGGTGCGAGAATACAAAAAGGTGACGGCGAACGAAGAAATAAGTGCCGTAACAGAACACTTCATTAAGACTGAAGACGATTTCAGGCAGTTTGTAAAATATCAGCCTTCGGTTCCGAAGTATGACTGCAGCAGAATCACCCGTGCGAGAGAAATGATTGGAGATGAAGGAATCGCGGCTCCATGGACCCAGGGGATATTTAACTGTGCTAGTGAACACCGTAAACTGGATGATTTAATTATGGATGCCTATGTTTTACCTCAATTCTACAGGGGAATGATGGAGTATTTTACAGATAGGTGGATAAGAACTGCAATCCAGTTTGTTGATGCAGGGGCGGATGTATTATGTTACAACGGAAATATTGCAAACGGGACAATGGTAGGACCAAACTATTTTGAAGAGAATGTAATGGAATATGAAGCAAGACTGATAAAAGCAATTCAGGTTAGAGGTGCACATGTCCTGTATCATAATTGCGGTGACTCAAACAGTATGTATAAAATCTACAACTCAGTAGGCTTTAGCGGACTTGAGACCTTGACAGAACCACCATACGGTGACACTGATATCGATTATGCACTGTCGGTACTGGATAAGAACATTACTCTGGTAGGAAATATAGACCAGATAGAATTTCTAAAGAATGCTGCGGTAGAAGAGGTAAAAGAAAAGGTTAAAAGGCTGCTGACAAAAGTCAAACCCAGGGGAAACTTCATCATAGGAACATCAGATTATCTGAGTGAAGGAACTCCCTATGAGAATATAAAAGCTATCTCGGAAATCTGCAGGGAGTACGGGGTATACTGATATCCTGAAAAATAAATTGAGAAGGTTAGGGATTTATATGGTTAATTTCACTGAAAATAAGTATAAAGATATGTGGTTCAGGCATCCCATAACAGGAGAGGCTTCTTTTGATACTTTCAAAAGATATGCCTGCAATCCTATACATATTGGTGAGCCTAAGTATGAATGGTCTGTAAATTGTTCCCAGTTCAGGGATCCTGTTTCAGGCAACCTGTATGCATATATAAGCCGATATTCTAGGGGGTATTGGGGATCCCCTATAAACTGTATAGCTTACAGGTCAATAGATAATGGTAGTACATGGGAATATGTAGGGGTTGTGCTTGAAGCTAGTAATAGCCTCTTTGACTGGAAAGACGGTAAACAGGGAGGTGCCGCAGATATATGTGTAGTGTACGATAATGGTGCTTACCACGCAGTATATGGATGGGCTACACACGATAATAAGGATGGAGGACTTGCTTATGCAAAATCTGATTCACCTGAAGGCCCATTTAATATTTGGCCTGTTCCTGTGCACAGGGAAAGTGAGCAGCAAGTACTCTTTGGAAGATACAAAAGGGTATACGCATCATGTCTAGTTAGGCGGGAAAAGGACTGGCTTGTTCTGGCCATGATGAGTACTCCCGGTAATGCCGGGGGCTCATGGGCTTTTGTTTCCATGACTGCTAAAAATCCAGAAGGGCCATATACTTCATCACAATTTGTATTGTATCCTCAAGGTGGAATGTATCATCCACCCATCGTAGAATATTTACCTCCTTTTGAATATCAGGGTTATGTTTATGCTCCATTTACATCTGTGGCTTTAAACAGGAGCTTTCAGGTTATATATAAGGCAAAAAAGGAACTTGCCCATCTCCCTGATACATGGGAAATCTTCAAACATGGTTCAGTTTGGCACACCGAGGATAATGAATATGAAGCACAGGGCATATGGGGGCAGGCTTATGCAGGTTTAGTTGAAGAAAACGGTTTTTTCAATGTAATTTACCCATCAAAGAACAGTAAAGACTTAGGCACAATTAATATGGCAAGCTGCAAATGGAACGAAATAGATGCAGGTGAAGGCTTTTGGCTCTCAGCTCCCAAAGGTCCCTCAATGACATTTGTTAAGAAACACTTCGAAGAGTTTGAGCTATATGCAGAATTACAATCAAGAGGTAGAAAAACCGTATTCTGGTCAAACAACGCTCCAATAGGACCGGATTCAACAACAGCCGACTCATCACCTCATCCTTTTATGCTTAAAGACATGATGCGGCTTGAGTGTAAAAATGGAGAATGGCGCATATTGCAGGCTGACGTCACTGGGCAGGTCACTGAAATCGGAACAGGCAGCTATAAGGAATCAGGTACTCTCGAAGACAGGATCCAAATTACATGCAACTGCAAAAATACAAAAGTATTTGTAAATGATGACATGGTTTGGTGTAAAGAAATACCTGCAAAAAAAGGATGTATCGGATTGTTTGCCGAAAAGGGGAGTAATGTTTTCGTTAAGAAGTTTAGTGTAAACGGACCAGCAAAGGAATGTCAACTGTCCTATATTTTTTCCGAGGGACTCATTGGAGCGGGTGAAGGAGAAATTTCTCCTCTTTTTCTGGATTTGAAGGACAACAGCGGAGGGCCTGAAAAGATAAAGCACTGGCAAAGAAAAACAGGTGAGCTTTACAGGTATGGAATCGGATACGAGACTGATGTGCAGGGAAGCATAGTCAAATGGAATTACTTAGGGAGTGATTTCAGGTTATGGAGCCCTAAGGGACCAGGTTTGGGTAGAGCTAATATATACCTTGACGGGGTACTACAAACTGTGTTGGATTTGAAATCCAACGATAATGAGAAATCACAGCCAATCTACGAAAGTAAAGGTATGGAGGCAGGATATCATGCGGTATTGATGGAACTAATTGATGGCAGCATAGTATGTGATTCATTTGATTTTAATGTTTAGTACCAATCGTGATTTTTTAGCTACCTTCTTAAAGGGATATATCTACTTATAAAAAGTATGAATATATCCCTTCAATTTTGCTCATAAGTTCAGTATTGAAAAAGTTCATTTATTCCTTATAGAGACCAAACAATTTCAACAGCTTTTGCCAGAAATTTAGTTTGGCGGGTTTAACCTCAACAGCCTTTGGCGCTTCCGGGAGATTTATAGAATCTGTCTTCAGCACGAACTGAACAGCGGAAACATTAGTGTTTTTATCTGATACAAAGGATATTACTTTATCACCCTTGCCGGAAATGCTGCCAAGCATTTCATCAATCTTGCCATTTATTTGCGAATCCATGTCCGATGTACCATT
>CAYQCA010000002.1:37790-79506 GCA_964415835.1 uncultured Clostridium sp.
TCGGGAACGGAAGACAGGACTGTGCTGTAATTCTCAGGTGTGAGAACAGGAAGTCCTAACCCCATTGTACCAAGCTTTTCGTTGATAGAATCGAAGGTAGCTTGCTGTATTGTCAAAGCACCATTTACTAAAGAAGCATTTTGGTTTGTTAATTGGGATAAACCGTTTTTCAGTGCTGCTGCACCTGTATTCAACTTATCTGCACCGCTTGAAAATTGCCCGAGCCCGTCATTAAAGGCCTTCATTCCATTAATGTATTTTTGCATTCCGCCGGATAGCTGATTAATGCCGTCCAATAGTCCGGCAGCACCGGTATCAAGCTCACTTATGGCACCCGCAAGATCCGAGAGCTGTCCGGTAAACTCATTGCTGTCAACTTCTATACCGAGAGCTAGCCTGATACCGTTTAAGGTTATAGCATCCATCTTGAAATCATGAACATCGGCTGAAACTGCGATATCGATACCGTTACCAGGTAAAACGGTGTAAGAAAGCTGCTTTTTGCTTCCTGCTTCAGCAATTGTGGCATTGTTTGCTTCTATATTGGAACATAGTTTATTGTCAAGAGAGAGCGAAATTTGCAGTGCATAATTATTGAAAAAAGTGCTGCTTGCTTTATTGTTTTGTTTTACCGACACAGTAATTTTTATCTTTCCGCTTTTACCTGCAAGCTCGCTTGCTGAAATTTCTTTGCCGTCAAGATAATACTTTATAGAAATATCCCAAGGCAACTCCTTCTTTTGAAGAGTTCCCTGGTAGTAAAACCTGTCAGCATTAGTGTTTATTGTTATTTGTTCTCCGTTCTGACTGAGCTTTTCTGAGGTAGTCATATTGCGTATGTCAGTATAATTACCAAAATCGGTAATTGTACCGCCGTTAAAAATATTCACTACATACAGGTTGTTTACACTTCCGTCCAGGTTAAGGATTCCGTAGACTACTTCTTCTTTTGGAGAAGGAGTATTTGCTGCTGATGCCGGGATAAACGATGTAAATAACAAAACAAATAATAAAACAATGGATAATATCTTTTTCAAAGCTAATCACACTCCTTAGATAATGATTTGTCTTTCAAGGTGGTCTTTTGTATGATATTGTCAAACATCACCAATAGAGCTGGTAACACACAGGCCACCATGGTAAGAGAAAGCAGCGTTCCTCTGCCCAGCAAGGTACCAAGTTCGGAGATAATCGGATTGCTTGTGGTGAAGGCCAATGTAAATCCTGCAGTGGCAAGAATTCCGGCTGAGACGAGAATTGCCACCAAATTGTCCTGAATGGTTACTCGCATTGCATCTTTCTTTGGGAGCGTTTTTCTGTTGTTCAGATAAGTATTGGTGAACAATATAGCATAGTCTACGGTTGCTCCCAGCTGCACTGTGCTTATTATTAAATATCCAATAAAACTTAAGGACTGCCCGGTGAAATATGGAAACGAAAGGTTGATCCATATTGCTGTTTCAATTGTAAAAAGTAAAAACAGTGGCAAGCTCAGAGAGCGGAAGGTAACAAGCAACACAAAAAATATGCCGATTATTGCCACAAGGTTAACAAGCCGAGTATCAATTGAAACAACTTCTTTCATATCATAAAGTGTGGCACTTTGTCCTGCCAGGTAATAGGTGTCATAGTGTTTTTTTGCTGTATCCAAAACAGTCTGCACTGTATCAAAGGTATCGGTACCTTCCTCAGCTGTGTCTGTGTAAAGAATAATTCGTGTGTAATGCTCCGAATAGAACTGTTTAGCCGCTTCTTTAGGAACAAATTCAGGTGGGATTTCTGCTCCTATTGCGGTAACGAAAGATACGACACTTGTGACATGAGGAATTTCAGAAAGCGCATCACAAAGTTCGGATTCCTTGCCGGTATTTCCCTTGGAAACAATTAATACAAGCGGGTTTTCCTTGCCAAACTTTTCTTCTATATATGCGGTATCCTTTCCTACTCGTGATGAGTTTGTAACGCTGCCCATTCCATACAAAAATTGAGTATGCGATTGAGCCAGAAAGCAAGGAAGGACAACCAGAAGAGCAAGTATCAAAAAGGGAATCCTGAGTTTCATTAACCCATTTCCTGCTTTTTTAAAGTCCGGCATGAGCTTGCGGTGATTCGTTTTGTCGATAGCTTTATAACACATCAATGTAACCACCGGTAAGAATATCAATACCGAGATAAAACTAAGAACAACACCTTTTAATAAGTTAAGCCCCAAATCTGCACCTATCCCGAAGCGCATGAAAATTAATGCTGCAAAGCCTATTACGGTTGTAGCAGCGCTTGCTGCAACCGTCGGAAAGGATTGCTTCATAGCTAGCAGCATTGCCTCCTGCGGCTCATACGATAAACGATAGTTTCTAAAGCTGTGGAGCAGAAAAATGGCATAATCCAATGAAACTGCAAGCTGTAGGATAGGACTAACCGTTTTTGTAATAAATGATATTTCTCCAAATATAATATTTGTTCCCATATTGATGATTATTGCTATTCCTATGGTAAATAAGAACAATAATGGCTCTAGCCATGAGGTGGTTGAAATTATCAGTATTATTACTATTATAGGGAGCAATATAATCATTGCATTCAATACCTCTGAAACTGACATTGCTTGTGTTTCTGCCGTATTTATCGCTTCACCTGTAGCGGCGTTATTCTCACCTATTAGTTCATAAATAGCTTTGACTGCACTTGATTCTTTGCCACTCTCAATAGACAGGCTCATCAATGCGTTATTATCCTTATAATAGTTTTCAATTATGGATGTGTCCAAAAAATCGATTGGTGTGGTTCCAAGAGTATCCAATCCTATAACGTCATCTAGCCAGGTTACGGACTTAACTCCATTTATTGCTACGATTTTTTCTTTGTATTCCAGTGCTTCCTGTACTGATACACCTGTAAGCATAATTCTTGCATTGGGCATATCACCACCAAATTCGTCCTCCATTATCTTAATTGCAGTTGTAGATTGCGACCCCTGAGGTAGGTAATCCACCATGTTATAATTAACAGAAACCAGTGTTGCTAAGATACTACTTATTACAGCGGTTACCAAAAATATTGTTAGAATGATTTTTTTGTGCTTGATAACAGCTTGTGAAAATTTATCCAATTAATTCCCCCCTCACTTATTGTACATACTGTTGACAAACTATCACAAGTATAGTTTAATGACATTATAGTAATTATTCAACAGACAGATAGGTTATAAATGTAAGTTGTTAAACATAAAAAGTTGAAGTGCTTAATATCTGACATATTTTAAAAAGTTGGAGGGTTATTGATGAAAAGCGATAAAGTGGACAGACGGGTAAAGTACACCAGGATGGTATTAAAGGAGAGCTTTATAACGCTGCTTGAAAAAAAAGATATCTCACAAATATCCATTAAGGAAATCTGTGAAGACGCTGATATCAATCGTGCCACCTTTTATGCACATTATAACGACCAATACGACTTTTTGAAAAAAATAGAGGATGAAATATTGGAAAATATCAATGCTCATCTTATAGAGTTAGGTCAAAAAAATAATGATATGGGTGCTATCTTGCTGGCAGAAAAAATATTTGAGTATATAAAAGAAAATGCCAGAATATGTAAGCTGTTGATGAGCGAGCGTGGAGACTTCACTTTTCAAAAGCAGGTTATGATGCTTGTATACGATATAATTATTACTAATTTGACTGATAACAATAAGATTACTAAAGAAGACGCAGAATATGTGTATTCATTTACAATAACCGGATGCGTTGGTATTGTTCAAAAATGGCTTGATGATGACATGAAAAAATCTCCTCGTTTTATGGCAGAAATGGTTGTAAAACTTACAGTGGGATTGATTAGTTTGCTAAAAAGCGGTATACCAATGTCGTAGTATCACCTTTCTATAGGTGAATGGTCATCAAATGTAGTTTTTATTGGGCAGTATTTTCTAAACATATCATAAATGTTTCAAAAATACTGCCCATAGTTTTTTAGGTGGCCTCTCAGGAGGTATCAACTAATAATCTCCGGAAGGCTGGCGGCAGCAATGCTTTGTCCGACACGGCGGTTTTTTTCATCAGGTAAGAGTACCTGGAACTTTCCTTTTAATTCAGGATAGTCCTCTTCCAGAACTTTCTGACATGTGGAAAGAATTATATCTCCACCTGGTCCGGAGGTTACCCGCCCCATCAATAGTACATGGCGTATCTCATAAAATATGGAGTAAAGTGCCAGAGAATGTCCAAGGTAACACCCAATGTCATTAAATATCTTATGTGCCCTTTGGTCACCAATGGACATTAGACTCTGTACGACTTTTAGTTTTTGAGCCGGTAGAAGCATTGGATCCAGTTCTATTCCTGCGGCAGGTGCCAGCCGAATAACTGCATCCTGTGATAAATATGAGCTGCCTTCGCCATAATTATTAGAAAACTCATGCTCCTCTGAAGAGTGATACAAATCTATAGGTGCAAAGGCGAGTTCGTTTAACCAACCGGTCATGTGTCCGTTTTTATTAATATAACCTACTGCTTCACTGGTTCCCATTGCGAGACCTAAAACGCATCCATCCTCAAGGCTCATTGAACCTGCTAAAGCGGATATATCACCATCATTCGCAACAACTATGGGAATATTACCAATTTCTTTAGCCGCACGCAAATATATATCTTTTACCTTTTCATCAAACAAATCCTTTGGTACAAGACGAAATAATTCAGCTGACATAATTCTGTTGTTAACGACAATGCCTGCAGAACTTACTCCGATGGCATCAACCCGGGGCATCCTGGAGGCGGCTGTCTTCATTGCTTCAACAATACCATGAAAATGGTAGTCTGGATCTGCCATTAATTTGGGTGTCCATTCGACTTCTTCAGAATACAATGAATTTCCATCAACAACTGCGGATACTTTTCGGTCAGACCCACCTGCATCAAAGCCTATACGGCAGCCATCCAAATGTCGGCCAACTGGTATTGAAGATTCATTCTCCTTAGGACATTCCTCATATGAAAGAATGACGAATTCAAAATCATGTTCGTAAACTTTTTCCATAAGGGAAATAGTATCTTTCTTGCGACTTTCGGTGTAAAATATTGTCTTAATTTTTTCAGACAGATCTTTATCGCCACAAAGAAAAAGCCGCCATCCACCGCGGGCGTATAAAATGAATTTTACCAGATTTTTAATATAAACCAGGTCGAGTTCTGACATTTCAGGTACGCCATGAATCAAAGTATTAAAACGAAAGATGAAACCATTTTCTCGCTCCAAAGCAATTGCAAAAGGTTTTTTGGCATCATTTAAATAGCTTTTAATGAATCCATAAACCGGTATGTAGTTTTTATCCAGACAAGGTAGATTATTGCCTGGAATCATAAGACTTAAATATTTCATGGATATTCCCTCCGTTATAGTCCTTTATACTTTAACACCATTAATATAGACTTCTTTTAAATTGAAATCCGAATCACATATTAGGAAATCTGCTAATTTTCCATTTTCGATACTCCCAATTTGGTTTTGTGCATTAAGCAATCTTGCCGGGTTCCAGGTGGTGCACTGAACTGCATCTTCTTTGGAAATGCCAAAGGATATAGCTTTTCGCATACCTTCAAACAGATTTGTTGTTGAACCCGAGATAGTACCATCAGGTAAAGTGACACATTGATCTTTTATGGTATACATTCTTCCTTCAAATTCATATATACCTTCAGGCATTCCACAGAAATTAACTGAATCACTGATGAGAATAATTTTATCAGGACCCAGGAGCTTAAATGCAGCCCTTACAGCGCTCGGATGAATGTGAATGCCGTCTGAAATTAATTCTGCGGTCACATTGCTGCAGTCGGCTGCAGCACATATAACCCCTGGCTCTCTATGATGAATTGAATTCATGGCATTGAACAAATGCGTTACATGAGTCGCACCTGCCTCAAATGCTTTCATAGCTTCATCATAGGTAGCTGTTGTGTGACCAATGGAGACTGTCATATCTCTGGAAGCACGACATATAAAGTCTGATGCGTAATCGAGCTCCGGAGCAACACAAGTGATTTTGAGCAAGCCATCTGCTGCTATGGTAAGACGTGTCAGCATGTCGTAGTTAGGATCTATCAGGTATCTTGGGTTCATACCTCCTTGTTTCTTTTTATTTAAGAAAGGTCCTTCCATTGTGATGCCTTGAATGCGTGCGTGGCCATCTGGAGTGCTATCACGATATTTCACCGCGCATTTATTAGCCTTTGTTAGAGTTTCTTCAGAGCAGGTTTCTGTAGTAGATGAGAAGGAAGTGATTCCGTTCTTAGCCATATACCAGGCCATGGTTTTAAATTCTTTATAACTTCCGTTGATAAAATTAGCACCTGAATTTCCGTGGGTATGTATGTCAATTAAACCGGGGATGACTGTCATTCCCTCTAAATCCCTGGCATTTGAAGCTAGTGATCCGACATCAACAAATAATCCGTTTTCTACACCGAAATCCATATTGTGAAACTTGAAATCTGGACCATAAACAATTGCATTTTTATAATGTGCCATATATCCCTCCAAGCATTTAAATTTAATATGATACTTTGAAGTAATAAGTAAGAATAAATTACAAATTACACAATTAATTTATCACAGTAATATATAGGTGTCAATGATATAATTTACAATTTTTGTTTATAAAATTAATGTAGGAACTAAAGTAGTAAATTTATAGCCAGATATGCTTTAAATATAGTATTAAGGCCTTATAATGCATAAGTAATATAAAATTACTAATGTCAATAATTTATATGAGAATCTTTAATGGTATGTATATTGACATGTAAACTTACACTGATATAATAAAAGCTAATGGAACTATCTCACAGACAGGGGAGGACAACAGTGCCAAGGTCAGTAGATCACTCTTCAATGCAACATTTAAATCAGAGACTCATATTAGAAACAATTAATCAGCACGGACCAATTTCTCGAGCACAGCTGGCTCGAATGTTATCTATGTCAAAACCGGCTGTTTCCGACAATCTTACTAGTTTGCTTGAGCTTGGTGTCGTGATAGAAAATCTGTCTGCTCAGCAGGGAGTAACAAGCGGGAGAAAACCAATTCCCATTCAAATAAATAAAAACTACCGATATATATTGGCAATTGACTTAAATTATTTAGATCCTGTTTTTGCTCTGGCTAATTTTACCGGTGAGATTCTGACAGATTTTTGTATCAAGGTTGATCCTAATCTTAACTTTGAAGCACGTGTCGGTTTGATTAAGAATGCAGTTAATCTGCTTGTCAACTCAAACAATATAAAGCTTGAATCGGTGCTTTGTATTGGTATATCCTCACCCGGTACTTTTGACAATAAAAATCTTTTATGCGGTATTTCTCATCAATTCCAAAAATGGTTTGATGGTGACCTAGCGGGTATTCTATCTCATGAGTACAAGGTTCCTGTATTTATAAAAAATGATGCAAACACGGCAGCCATTGGAGAATATTATTATGGTGAGGGCAGAGAAACGACAAACCTTCTTTATTTAAGCTGTGGCATGGGCTTAGGCTGTGGCCTCATTTTGAACAATCATCTATATGAAGGACAAAAGTACAGTGCAGGTAATATTAGCAAATATACTGATACATCAAAGCGTTTTGCTGGAGAAACGGCTGAAGATACGCTTAGAATAGATGCAATTCTTAAAAGGATCCAATCTGATATTTCTTCAGGTGTTTCTTGTTGTTTATCTAACTTACCGACTGAGGGGCTTCGTTTTGAACACATTGTAAATGCTTACCTAAACCACGATGCATATATATTAAATATTCTGACTGCTATTGCGGAAGAGATTGCATGCTTGGCTTCTAACATTGCAGGCTTACTTGAAATTGAAACAGTTGTACTGGGGGGCGAGTATATAGTATTTTATGATCTGTTTTATCCTATAATATCAAGAGCTCTTAGTGAGCTTTTTATACCATCTAAATTTAAAAAGGCTGCTTTAGGACGTAATTCAGGACTTTATGGTTTGTTCAGCATAGCTCGTACCTTTGCGTTTGATGAGATTTGTCAGTCTGAAAATAGAACTATTAGTGGTATGATATAAATAATAATAGAATCAATACCGAAGGGATGCAAACAGAAAAATTATTTCTGTTACATCCCCCTTTTAAAAACTTACACGTGCCTGTTAGATCTGAGAATATTCGATGTTATGACTAATTGCAACATTTTTATATGTGCATTTGCCGTCATAAATATTTATTCCGTTCTTTAAGCCGCTATCCTGTTCTGCAGCCTTTTCAAGTCCAAGATTTGCAATCATCAGTCCATACCTTAGCGTAGCATTTGTCAAGGCTGTTGTTGATGTATTTGGTACAGCACCCGGCATATTTGCTACGCAGTAATGAACAACTCCATCAACTTCAAAAACTGGATCGTTATGATAGGTTGCTTTTGTGGTTTCAAAGCAGCCACCCTGATCAACGGCCACGTCAACAATAACCGAGCCCTTTTTCATTGTCTTAAGATATTCCTTTTTCAGAAGCTTCGGAGCACTTGCACCAGGGATTAATACTGCTCCTACAACAAGGTCTGCATCCACAATTTCATTTTGAATCACAGCTTCGGTAGAATACAGAGTTTTCAGGGTGCCTCCGAATATTTCATCCAGATAGGCAAGCCTATCAAGGTTGGTGTCCAGAACTGAAACATCTGCACCTAGCCCAATAGCCATTCTGCAGGCATTGGTACCAACTATTCCTCCTCCGAGTACTACAACTTTTGCTTTTTTTACTCCGGGAACTCCTCCCAGCAATACACCGCGGCCTCCAAAAGGCTTTTCAAGATATTTTGCACCTTCCTGGACGCTCAGCCTGCCGGCAATTTCGCTCATGGGCTTGAGCAGGGGGAGACTGCCCTTTTTGTCGGTGATTGTTTCATAAGCTACAGCTTTGCAGCCGCTGATCATTAGTGCTTTTGTCAAAGGTAGATCTGCTGCCAGATGCAAATAAGTGTAAAGAATCTGTCCCTTGCGTATTAGGGGATACTCTTGCTCCAGTGGCTCCTTTACCTTTATAATCATGTCGCAGCTGTTCCATACCTGCTCCGCACTGTCAATTATGGTTGCACCGGCTCTTTCGTATTCTTCATCGGTAAAGCTTGAGCCTTCACCTGCTTTTGTTTCAATAAAAACCTCATGTGAATATTTGAGGTACTCCTTAACATTGTCCGGTGTCATTCCGACACGATATTCATGAGTTTTAATCTCTTTTACACATCCAATTCTCATAATGTTGCTCCTTTTAATATGTCATTTAAAACGGAAAATTTTATTACCTAATCCTTGTTATAAGCTTAAGATAACACTATTTTCTGAAGATTTATACGCCATTTCAATAATTTTTTGTACCTGTAGGGCACTTTCAACTGTAACTTCAACTGGTGAACCGGTTAAAATTGAGTTTGAGAAGGATTCGATTTCTTTGGTATACATATTTCCAAACTCAACCTCTATATCTACAGAGGAAACATCATTTCTATCCTGCTGGGCATTGTATCCCAAACTGTCATCTGACAATACAACATCAAGCTTTCCGCCTTCAACTTGGCTGATTGTACCTTCTGCAAGCATGCTTCCTTTAGTACCGTAAATCTCGAGCCTGCATCTTGCAGCAGCATCAGGTATATTAAAATTAGCATCAACATATCCATAAGATCCATTATCCATTTTCATAAGCAATGAAGCAGAATCTTCAACCTCATATTTGAAGGTGTTTGTGCCGGTGAAAGCACCCAATTGAACAGCTTTGCTCCCGGTTATATATTGAATGAGATCAATGCAATGTACGCCCATATCCATAAGCGCTCCGCCTCCGGAGGTAGATTTCTGCTGTCTCCAGTTACCCGGCATATCAGGGTACCAGCAGGTGAGCTGTGCTCTGCTTGATACTATCTGGCCAAGCTTTCCACTGTCCACGATTTCCTTCATTTTCCGGTGATATGCATGGTATCGCATCATTAAGCCTACTGCAATAAGTACACCTTCTTCATTACAAAACTTTATAATTTCTTCGCCTTCCTCGGCAGTCATGGCGACAGGCTTCTCAATAAGAATATGCTTTTTAGCTTTAGCAGCCTTCTTAACCTGATCTTTATGAAAAATAACAGGTGAGGCAATATAAACTGCATCTATTTCCTTATCAGCCAAAATGTCTTCAACTGAGGTATATGCCCGTTTTGCACCGTACTTTTGTCTGATTTTTTCTGAAAGCTCAGTGTTTATTTCCATTACCGCAATAAGCTCGGCATTTTTTGCCAAAATCATTCCGGGTATGGTTCTTCTGTCTGCTATTCCGGCTGCACCGATTACTCCCCATTTAACTTTGCTCATATTATTTACCTCCGACAAATTTAGTTACATTCTGCTACCAAAGGTCCGGCAAGTTCTTTCATAAAGAATAGTTTACCCGGAAGTGTTGGCATAAATGTAGAAGGAATCCAAATACTTGGACCATATCTTAATGTCATCCACAAGGACATACCCTGCCATTGCATACCTCTTGACAAGGTACCATCGCAGCCGCCGATAATTTTATCAGACTGGAGGAAGATACCGGGGCCTATAGTGTTCGCACGGCATGGTACTAAAGTAGTTCTGCTCTTGAAGCTTGTTATTGCATTTTGCTCGATTGTTAATGGGTGAAGCTTTGCACCAATTCTGTACATTTGCTTTTTCCATTCCTCAACGGAGGAGTATTCTGCAGCAAACTGAGGCTCCCAGAAAGCGATATGACACATTCTGCCTATACCGAATACTGTAATAAGTTTTGCGCCTTCAGCCTTTAGCTTTGCAATTTTTTCGGGGTATGTAGGGAGGTTATCCTTTGTTGCAAAGTTTCTTTGAGACTTTGGCACTGTCAACTGTCCGAGAGGACCAAAAAATACCTGCTCCATAGCAAATTGAAACGCCGCTGAATTTGACGGCTCCAGAGTATTTCCGTCCTTATCGCTCCACTCATCCATGTTGAAGGTAAATACATGTGAGCAGTCAACATTCCATGCCTTCAGGAAGTAGACAGCCCAACGGTACATACCCATTGGTCCTACAGGCAGAACCATTGCAAGTTTATTTCCTGCATCTCTGGCATTTTTTATTTCGAGGGCAATTTCATGACCCATCATCATATCAAAATCATGTACATTATCGCAGGCTATGGGTGAAAAGTCTTTGTGCCAGTATTGCTGCCTGTCTGTTATTTCCTCGGCTGAAAAAGAACAGCATTCATCTATCCTTTTCATATCCCAGCCGGCAGGGAAGAAGCCTTCCAATAAGGAATCCTTTTCAGTATCCAAAAAGTTCATATTTTTCATCTCCTAAATATTTTTTATGGTAAAAGTCTTGCAGTAGGTATTCTTGGCCATGTATCACACTTTCTGAAGCCTTCGGCAAAGGCTGCTCCACATTGGAGACCTCTGAATTTTGAAACTGTTCTTACAAAATCCAAAAAATCAATTCCGTCATGTTCTCGCATCCACTTTATCTGACTTTCATGGCAGTCCAATGCTGAGATTTTAGTATCAATTGTGCTGCTGATATCCACATATTCTGTAGGAAGGAAATTGACTCCTGCCAGAGTATCCATATAATAAATAGGGGGGATTTTTCCATAAGACTCATGTTTTGTGAACGCATGAGGTACGCTTGATGAAAAACTCGCATTAAAAACAAGTTTACCAACTTCCAAATGGTCACGCATATAATCTTCAGGACTATGTGTTATTATTATATCAGGCTTTATCTGTCTAACCACATCAATTACCTTATTTACAGTGTCTTCATTATATGAATTAACCATCAAATCAGGTATATCCAAATTTATTACTTCTTTTGCTCCGATAATTTTACCTGATCTAATAGCTTCCTGTTCTCTTATTGTCCTTAGTTCATCAGGCATTATAATTGCATGCCCCATATTGCCATTGGCTACATGGCACATGGTAACTGCATGACCTTGGGCAGCATATAGTGCTAAAGTGCCGCCACACCCAATTTCCAGGTCATCAGGGTGACATCCGATCGCTAAAACATTCATATCAAAACACCTCCTTTACATAAAATGATTACAACATATGTACATTTAGTAGCCTCCGAAATCTCTTCCGGCTTTTAAAAACGCTCTCATGTTTTCTTCAGGAATATCTCTTGGTATCATTTCACCGCTGTTGAAGATATACCCGCCGTTTTGCTTTCCGATTTCCAATATCTCTTTTGAGCGCTGGTATGTTTCTTCAGGTGTTCCCTCCAAAAGAGTTCTGATGGGATCTACATTGCCCATAATGCAAACTTTGCTGCCTACAGCCTCCTTTGCCACTTTCATATCAACACCCGGACCTACACTTAAAGCACTGATTCCTGTTGCAGCCTGAGCTTTCATATGCTCCGGCTTGTGTTCGCTGGCATGATAGAAGCTGAATGCACCAGCAGCATCATAAGCCTGCACGCATTTTTTTGCACCGTCAAAAGCAAACTCCATATAATTATTTACTGAAATAAGGTGACCGGAGGCATTGCAATCGCCTACCCACAGAGCATCAGCTCCAGCCTCGATCTGTGCGCACCCCCACATAATCTGAAGGTCAGTAAAAAATTTTACTGTATCTTTAACCAGTTCCGGTTCGTCATAAATAAGCATAAGAGTTTCTGACATTCCATAAAGGAGAGTTGCTGAGGAGAAGGGAGCTGCCACGCGGCCGGTTACGCACACTGTATCGCCGAATTCGTCTTTGACCCTCTTAATTGCATCAAGAAGTACAGGCATTCTGCCATCCTTTTTTGGATTTGGCATCTTAAGACCTTTCAACGTTTCATAAGTAGCGGGTAAATAGTTACAGGTTGCCGGCAAAATGTTTCCTTCACCTTTAACACCTACGCCAAGTACTTCAAATTCGATACAATCATCTACCTGAAGCCATGCCCAGTCGTAGTCGTATTTTTTTATTGCTTCTATCTGACATTTTGCCATAACCTTAGAATCACTGTTATAGTTTGAATAAACCTCACCGGACATTCTTACATCAAATTCTTCGCTAAGAGCAACTACTGGAACTCTGGATGGTTTTTGCAGATTTACACATCTGCGGATATCTTCGATTACACCTTTGTATGCCATTTTCTTACCCTCCGATTAATCATATTTAATTATCTTTTTGAGTTAAGCAAATCTACATATTCCACAAGCCCATTTACCATTTCAGCACAAATTTTTTCACCCAGCTCGTAGCTTGCTTTTTCAGGGAAGCCCATAACTCCAACCTGAATTTCTGCTCTTTGGTGAACATAGGGAACAATAAACTTATGGTCAACTTGTTTTTCGCTGATTTCGAACCAATCCTGATCCGAACGCATCATTCTTGATATTTCAGGTTCATCCATAACGATATCCTTTTTCACAAGTTCAGGTTTCCAATAGAGCATGAGAGAGGTTTCAGCCATTCCAGCATGAAAATCATGCTCAGGCAGCATTCTGAAGCATTCCAGCCAGGTAGGTGACAATTCCCAGACCTCAACCAAAGATAGGGTAATGTCTTTATAGTCAGGATTACGCTTTAGAATCATCTGAAGTGAGCTTTGCAATGCAATACGGTTATCAGTTCCTGCATGGCCAAGCAATATGATTACATCCTTAAAGCCGTTCCTGATCATTTCCTGGCAGATATCCATTATTAAAAGAGAAAATACCTGAGAACTTATATTAATAGTTCCGGGAAGTTCGCCTCCGGAATAACAATAGGGAACAGTAGGTGCAACAACAGCGTTTAGTCTGTCACCCGCTCTTCTTGGAACTTCATTTGCATTGTGATAGTCAGTACTTAAAGGAAGATGGTAGCCGTGTTGTTCTACCACACCTACAGGGATAATTACGGTAGTTGTCTTGTCTAGTACCAGGCGCATATCCTTGACTGTCATATTTTCCATGAAATATGCCATAATAAACCTCCTTGTCGGAAAACTTTTGGAATTGATTTTTAGAAAAGTTGAAAGCTATACAATGTATTTATTCAGTCTTTAAATAAATTGTATATTAAATAATTTTTAAATAAAATAAACAAAACTTAGAAATTATATGCATTATTGTTATAACAGCTGTCGCTTTAATTCAAAGCTGCTGGATAGTTAGGTTGTAGAAATGATTTATACTTTCACACATTCCAAAGCCAGCGTGAAAGCTTTCCAAGCCTTTGATCTTAAGGCTGTACTCCTTGTCATTAATAGATGCGGATAAATAATCCTTATTAAAAACAGCAGAGAATGAATATTTTTGATTTGGAAACAATGGAAAGAAGAAAGTGCTTAATAGTTTTATATCTATGTTTTTATCTTCATATACCAGATGCCAGAAGTTAATGCCCTGATGGTATATAACAACCTGAATTTCACTTTTGGGATAATATTTTCCGTCCTCTATGTATATTTCATCCGCAATAGTAAAAAACGGGGATCCAAATTCCTCAAAGAGTACATCTGCAGACAAACTAACAGTGCCACTGAGCTTATCCTTCAAAAGGTAGGCTATATGAGCATAATCATTTCTATCCATACCAATGATTTCTTCGTCTTCGCTGCCATAGAGCAGGGAATAGTAGTCTTTCCGATGTTCTAACTGCCTGTAAGTATTTTCTATATGATCGCCCTTTTGAACCAGGCTGCTTTCATAAGGATGAATTGGGGAATGTAGCTGAACAAATTTTTCATCGTTCCATTTATTTTTTTCAAAAGTCCATTGATACATGGATGCCTCCTAATATGCAGTTAGCAGTTAAACTAGTTTGAGCACAATTATAGTCTCTTTTTTAATTCATTTGTATCAACACATCTTATAACTTATATCTACTTTTCTTAGAATCAATCTTTATCCCTGCATTCACTTGGAGAAACGTTGAATGTACGTTTGAAGATTTTTGCAAAATAGAAGTAATTTGGATAACCTGTCATCTCAGCTATTTTTGTAACCGATAGATTTGTTGTCTGGAGCAGCTCAAGAGCATAATGCATTCTGAGTTTCATTGTATATGCTACGAAAGCTTCACCTGTCTCCTTTTTAAAAAGCTGGCTGAAATAATTCTCATTTATGAGAAATTTCTGAGAGAGCTCAGGTATGGTATAGTTCACGGTATAATTTTCATTAATCAGCTCAAGAATACTTTTAATTATGGGGCTCTTTACACTTTCAGGTGATATGAAAGCACCTTGATTTATTTTTTGACCACTTTTGGTTCCGGCTGCATTTTCACTCATTTGTATAATTCTCTGATCAATTATTTTTTTGCATTTGATCAAGGACTTATTTATTTCTTCGATATCGAAGGGCTTGAGGCAGTAATCTATAACGCCAAGAGACATTGCCTTTTTGACAAACTGAAATTCGGCATAACCACTAATAGCAACAAAAAGAATTCCTGGATGCTTTTTATGTATCTGTTCTATCATTGTTAGGCCATCCATTCCCGGCATACTGACATCTGAAAAAACAAGGTCAGGCTTTAGCGTATTAATCTTTTTTATAGCAGTTTCAGCTTCATATGCCTCGCCGCATATTTCAAAATCATATTTAGCCCAATCAACAGATGCTTTGAGACTTAATAGTACGTATTTTTCATCATCAACTAAAAAAATTTTATACATAAATTCTCCCTTTAGCAATGCTTTATCAGTTTATTTTTACTTTAATTTTTACAGTGGTATCATGCGGTGCACTTTTAATTTCAAGTCCATATTCATTCCCATACATAAGTTTCAACCTGTTGTTAACATTTAGAATACCTATACTGTCAACCTTTTGATTGCTTTTAAGGATATCAACGTTTTTAATCTTACTTTGTATTGATACAAGATCTTCTTCACTGAAACCTGCACCATTATCATGAACTGAGACAACAAGAGTTTCATTATCTGCTTTGGCAGAAATAGAGATATGACCACCCTTCTGCTGCTTTTCAACACCATGGAATATGGCATTTTCAACAATTGGCTGCAAAATCATCTTTGGTATTATTGTTTCGGACAATTCTTCCGGAATATTATACTCATAGCTGAGACGTGGCCCAAATCGCATTGCCTGAATTTTGATATAACTGTCAACAATGGTAAGCTCCTCCTTCAGCATGACCTCACCTTCACCCTTTACACTATATTTAAAAATGCTGCCCAATAATGTTACCAATTCTACAACATTGTAGGCACCATGTTCAAAAGCCATGCCTTTGCATACTTCCAGAGTATTATATAAAAAGTGCGGGTTAATTTGACCTCTTAGCTGCATTAGTTCTGCTTGCTTTTTCTCCAGTTCTGTTTCATACAATCTGGTAGTAGTTTTAAAAAGTCTATCGGTTATCTGCTTGATTTCACTAAGCAGGTTATTGAAGCTTTCGGCCATCAGTCTTATTTCTGAATAGCCTCCAAGCTCTATTCTGCTTTTGAACATGCTTATTCCGGAGGTTTTAATTTCAGCCAGGTATTTAGTAAATTTATTTAACGGTGCTAAAATACTTCCGATGACTGTTACTAGAAGAATAAGCAGCAAGGCTGCCAGTGCTATACCGATTGCGAGCATTTGTGACTGCGTTTCGTAGAGTGTTCCGAACATCTGGTTTTTATGTGTTAATATAACAATCTTGCCGTTTAAACGGGGAATGCTGACTTCTTCAGTAAAATAATCTGTTTTTTCAGCAACATCATTCAAATCACTGCCTGTAATCAGATATTTATCATCGTTGAAGCTTCTGCTGTAGATGTTATTATTTCGGTCCATCATATAAAGCTTGAACATAGGCGAGGAGATATCATTATGAGTTTGTATTGAAAAAATGCTTTTGTCTACTACCATGGCCGCATATCCAATCTGATTCAGGCTTAGGCTGTTTCCGGACATTTTGTATACCGGCATTGAAATCATAATAACATTACGTTTTAGACCATCAATACTTACCTCAAAAACTTCGCTGAAATATATACTTTCATTTCCATGTCTCTTATATATATCCTGTAGTAAAGAATAGGTTAAAAGGTTTCTACCCTTGTAAAAATACTCCACGTTATCGCTGATATATATGAAATCATAGATTCCGGTCATAAGATTTTGCCGTGAAACACATTCCTTATCTATTTTACTGGACATCAGAATTCTTTCAGGCGGATTTGTTTCTTGAATATAGCTTTGGAGTACTTCGCTGCAAGTAAAGTTAAGCAGAATGTTTTCAGTGTTCTTTACATTCGTTGAAACAGAGTTATAAATCTCCTGCAATATTTTTCTCTGGTAATCTTTGTTTTGATTTAAAATATTATCTGTGATTTTATAATTGTAAATTGCAGTATATGTTATAAAAGTGCAAAAGATAATAATAGCTAAAAAGATAAGAGTTCTTTTTATTGAAAATGAAAGATTCATATTAAAAAACTCCTTTATATAAACTTATAAAATTATAGAGTTAGAAATTATTATAACACAATCATAGAATTTGAAAATAGAATTTTGCATTGACAAATTTAATTATTGGTGCAATTATTAACATTGTCTAATCAAATCAAAAACCCAAACTTTTAAAAATTAATTTGTATTGCTGGGGCTACCAGCAGAACGGAGGTTAGCATGAAGAACAAACTTATCATGCACATCAACTACTTTGAGTATCTTGGTTCAATCGAACTGGCATGTCAAAAAGCTGCAGAATTGGGATTTGACGGTATTGAATTCCGCTCAAAAGATTTATCAGGAAAAATGTCAGATGAAGAGTATTTCTCCGAAATCAGACGCTGTTGTGATAAATACGGAATTGAAAATGTAATATTCGGCTATCCCGGAGCAAGGCTCTCATCGCCTGACAAGTCAGTCAGAGACGAGGAACTGGATGGATACAAATCACGTCTTCGTATTATTGCGAAGTATTTTAAACCCCTTGCTGTAAACTTTTTTACAGGTGAAATATTTGATGGGGACAAAAATTTTATGAAGTTTAACGCAAACGGTTCAGTTATTGCTGACGACAGTCTAAGACAGCAGATAGCTGACGGATGCGCTGAAGTTGCAGAGCTTGCAAAGGAACTCTCCATCAATGTATGTGTAGAAACGCATATGAACTACTATCATGACCATGTACAGCCAACACTTGATCTTATGAAAAGAGTAAATAGAGATAATTTTGGTATACTTTTTGATTTTGGTAACATGGTAATGCTCAAAAATCATCAAAAATTAACAGACGCAATTGACAACTGTATAAAAAATATTATGTATGTACATCTTAAAAATTCCGTTCAACTGAACAATGGCGAGATATTTCCGACTGCTATAGCTGAAGGTGACATCGACCATAGGACATACCTCAAAAAGCTTAAAGCATTGGGCTACGAAGGGCCTATAGCACTGGAGGCAACAAGGTCCGGAGATAAGGAATACTACGCCAAATGCGATCTGGCTTACATAAAAAATCTTATTAGTGAAATCTAAGAAAAGTAAATAAAAGTTATAAGATGCGTTGATACCAATAAATTCAAAAAGATACTATAATGGTCTTACATTAGAAAATAGAAAATATCAATAGGGCGTATGAGAACTACGCAAACGTCAATTGTAGAGGTCAATATGAAATTAAATTTTAAAGGCAATTTTGAATCTCTTCAGAATGGGATTGATATTCTTGTAAGACAGGGAATAATAGAACAATCAATCGATGGATTTATTGTAAACGTTGAACAGCAGTACGAGTCTGGCCAACAACTGCAGGTCTGCTTGAGTAAAGGTGAGTATACTATAAGATTCTGCAAAAGAGTGCAATTTTTCCGTGCACTTTCCCATATTCTTGATCATGAAAACAGTGAAGATTTTGAGATAGATGAAACTGGTAAATTTGACGTCAATGGAGCAATGTTTGATGTATCTCAAGGGAATTCAGTTATCAACCTTGCCCAATATGAAAAGCTTTTTGCCAGAATGGCTCTTATGGGGCTAAATATGTTCATGATCTATACTGAAGATAATTACATCGTAGAAGGTGAGCCTTATTTTGGATACATGAGGGGTAGATATACCCATGAGGATTTCAAAAGATGTGATGATATAGCTGATGCTCTGGGAATTGAAATGATTCCTTGTATTCAAACGCTGGCTCATCTTATAGATGCACTTAAATGGGACTGCTATAAAGATATAAAAGAAGATGATGATACACTGCTGGTAGGCTATGAGGATACTTACATACTGATAGAAAAATTGATAAAAGCTGCTAGCTCACCCTTCCGTTCCAAGAGAATACATATCGGTATGGATGAAGCTTGGAAGCTGGGCCAAGGGGAATATCTCCTGAAAAATGGTTACAGAAGTAAGTTTGAAATAATGAATGAGCATATTGCAAGGGTCCTTGAAATTACTAGGAAATATAACCTGCAACCAATCATTTGGAGTGATGTGTATTTTCGCGAGGCAGCAAAAAATAATGGCCACTATCAGATGAATTGTCCGATTCCTGAAGAAGTAAGCAAAAGAATTCCTGAAGGAGTAGCCCTTGCTTATTGGGACTATTACCATAAGAATGAAGAGTTTTATCTAAATCTACTTGAAGCTCATCAGAATTTGAATCGAACAACTATTTTTGCCGGGGGTATATGGAGTTGGAATAGCTTTACTGTAGACTATGAAATGACTAAAGTTACTACGGATTGCGCGCTGAATGCATGTAAAAAGCGAGGCATAAAGGAAGTATTTGCTACAGTCTGGGGTGATGGAGCAACAGAAAGTACGTTGTACTCTAACCTGCTCGGATTACAGCTCTTTGCAGAACATGGTTATTATGATGAACCTGATGAAAAGCATTTGGCGAAGCGTTTTAAAGCTTGCTGCGGCTGTAATTATGAGGATTTTATGGCTATGTCGGCTCTAGATATCTTACCTGGTATAAAAATTCCGACAACAACAAGTACAAACAGCAGTAAATTTCTTTTCTGGCAGGATCCCTTAATGGGACTGTTTGATAAAACAGTAGAAAGTATTGATCTTGTATCGCACTATGCTGGACTTACAAAGAAACTGGAGAACGCGATTAATCGCAACGGTGAATTCGGACATGTTTTTGAATTTCTGAGCCGTGTTAGCAGAGTATTGGAAAAGAAAGCGGATATTGGAATCAGAATAACAAAATATTATAAACAAAACAAAAAAGATATATTATGTCGACTTATTAGTGAAGAAATACCTTTGCTGATTAATCAAATTGAAGAACTTAGAAAGTACCACAGGCAACTATGGCATATACTTAACAAGCCTTTTGGATTTGAAATAATGGATCTTCGTTATGGTGCACTCATCGCACGTCTTGACACAACACTATGGAGAATAAATGACTGGATAAATGGTGACATTGAAGGACTTGAGGAACTGGACGAAGAACGTTTGCCTTTTGACAATAGAGAAGGGGCGGTCATGTGCCTGCCATATCAGAGAATTGTATCTGCCAGTAGAATCGGTTTTTGTATGGCATTTTAACAACTAACGTATCGGAGGCTTCGCTGATGTTAAATTTTGTAAATAAACCCATGCGTATTGCAGCTTTTCAAGCCGGACTGGGGGAAGAAAACGGTTTTAAAATCCCAAAGTTTCTCCAGGAAAACGGATACAATGTAGAACAGCTTTGCCATCTTCTTCAGGATGAGAAAGTCACTGAAATATATGGACATAAAAAACATAGAGAATTACTCAGCAAGTATGCTGCTGATTGTAAGGAAAGAAATATCAATCTGATTGTTTATTTTAATGCTCACTGTGTGGAAAAAGAACAAATTGATGAAAATCCAGAATGGGCACAAAGACTTCCAAATGGTGATCGGTCACTTGCTTATGGCGATTTGGTATTCACATGTGTAAACAGTCCATGGAAGAAATTCTTTATAAAGGGGATATGTGAATGTCTTGAACATGATGTAGGCGGAGTATTCCTGGATGGACCAATCTTTTCAGATTCGGGATGTACCTGTACTGAGTGCAGAAGGCTGTTTCTTGCTGAATATGGACATGAAATAACAGAGGGTACCTTCAGAGAACAGGTTGAATTTCGTACAAAAAGTGTCGCTAATTTTGTAAAAGATGTCCGTGAAGCCATGAATACTGTAAAACCTGAAGCAATTGTCTACTGTAATAATGTAGGCTTGTGGCAGAATATTACCGGCTGTGATATGGATGCATTATTTGATTATGTAGATATATTAGCAACAGAAGGCGGATTTATGTTCTATTATGATCCAAATAGAACATCACTCTGGAAATGCTCACAAAGTGCAAATTATTTGGAAAGTAAATCCCGCGGCATAAAGCCGTACGTTATATTCGCTGCAGGGAATACCTGTTCCTGGAACCGCTCAATGCACACACCGTCAGAGACCAGGCTTTTATTTGCCTCAGCTGTGGCACATGGTGCAAATCTTTGGTATGGAATACATGGACCGCTCGAAATGCTCCATACTGACGGCGGAGCTGCAGCAATAGAGTTTAATAAATTATTAAGTAAAAATGAACAATATTACACCAATACAAAGCGTTATACAAAAACTGCTATTTTCTGGTCTAAGAATACTATTGATACTTTCCCGGAAGATAGTGAAAAAACTGATTTTACAAATGCTATTACCCGCGACTTTGTCAGTGATCACGGCAGCTTCCAGAATGAATTTAAAGGTATTTATGATGTACTTGTAAGAAATCATATGGCTCCTGCAATAATAGACGAATATTGCATGGATAATATATCAGACTACAGCCTTGTTATTCTGCCGAATATAAGCTGTATGAGCAGCGATACGGCCGATAGGATTAGGGCATATGTACAAAATGGCGGTAAACTTATTTCAACAATGGCAACCTCCTTTTATAGTGAAATTGGCACACCTTATGAAAAACCTGTTTTATCGGATGTACTTGGTATAGACTCACTTAAAGATTTCTACACAACAGAAAAACTGGGATGTGTTTATCTGGATGTAAGCGACAGCTTGTCAAGCCAGCTTAAGGTTCCTAATATTATGGCTGGATTTGATAAATGCTATAAAATTGAATATTCAAAGGATTCAAATGTACTTATGGATATGTATACACCAATGGGAGGAAACTACTCACCCATGAGCCGAATAAAATATCCTGCCATAATCGAAAGACAGTATGGTAAAGGCAGTGTTATATATATTGCAGGTAATATTGGAGATTCCATTTACAGATTTGGTCTTCAGGATATGAAAAATCTTTTAAACATATTTATAAACAAATATGCCCAAAAAGTATTTGAGGTAGAAAATGCTTTTGAAAGTATGGAAATAACATTGAGGGAGCAGCATGATACCGGTAGAATTCTGATGCATTTTGTTAACTTTACAGGACAAATGACACGTCCAGTTAACAAAATAATCCCGTGCAGAGATATCAGGGTAACGGTAAAAAATGTCCGTGATATAGAAACAGTCATGGCTGTTGTTGCTGACAAAAATCTGAGTTTTAGCATAAATGAAAATGATTTGATCTTTAGCATACCGGAAGTCTACGAATACGAGCTAATAACTATTGAAAGGAATGCAACCAGATGAGTACTAATTCAATGGGAACTGCAAGGATTAACAAATTTCAAAATCTAAGTAAACGAGTATGGTCACGCAGGTGGATATATATAATGTTCCTTCCCGCACTGATTCTTTATATCCTGTTTGTATATGTTCCGGGGTATGGCGCTATACTGGCTTTTAAGGATCTTAACTACAATCTGGGCATCTTGGCAAGTCCATGGGCAGATAACAACGGGATGGCTCACTTTAGTGCACTCTTCAAGGATGCGGAATTCTGGCGTGCCTGTAGAAACACGGTAATTATCAGTCTGGGACGTATTTTGATAGAATTCCCCATGCCGATAATTCTATCGCTGATGCTTAATGAATTATTCAGTAAGAAGTTTAAAAGGGTTGTACAAACAATACTTACATTCCCGCACTTTATATCCTGGGTAATTTTATCCGGTATTTTCCTAAGCCTGTTATCAAGTTCAGGAGTTGTAAATCAAATCATAGTATTATTCGGCGGGCAGGAAGTAAACTTCCTTACAAATCCGGATAGTTTCAGATGGCTTTTATATATAACTAACATTTGGAAAGAAGTAGGTTGGAGTACTATTATATATTTGTCAGCTATAGCAACAATAAACCCGGAGCTATATGAAGCAGCATATGTTGACGGAGCACACCGCGGCCATTTAATCAGGTATATAACACTGCCTGCCATGATTTCAGTGATTGGGGTAATGTTGATATTGGCAATCAGCAATATGATGAATGCAGGCTTTGACCAGATCTTCAACATGTATAACGGTGCTGTAATGACAACTTCAGATATAATTGACACTTATGTTTACAGAAAAACCTTTATCACCGGGATGAACTTCTCCATGTCGACAGCTGCAGGATTGTTTAAATCAATTATTAACCTGGTTCTTTTGTTGGTTGCAAATTCGGTTGTTAAGAAGTCTACAGGAAAGGGGATATACTAAAATGCAGAATAGTAAAAAGAATAGTCTGAAGCCCAAGCCGCATATTCTTGATTACGTTAATATAGTAACACTTCTGATATTTGCATTAGTTGCATTGTTTCCCTTTTACTATGTATTAATATATTCCTTTGCGGACTATGCAGCAATACAGGCACAGAAAATTTATCTTATTCCTACATCTCTTAATTTATCGGCATACAAAACAATATTTTCTGACAATACCTTTTTAAATGCTTTCAAAGTATCTGTTTTTATTACGGTTGTAGGAACGATTTGGAGTCTCTTCATCTGTACAATGACAGCATATGTGCTAAGTAGAAAGGATCTTCCGGGCAAGGGACTGATATTTACAATTGTTTTGATTCCAATGTTTTTCAGCGGAGGCCTTATCCCGTATTATCTGCAGGTGCAGAGCCTCGGTCTGATTGATAAAATTGCGGCACTGATCATACCAGCATCAATAAACACATTTTATGTAATATTATTAAAAAACTATTTTGATGATATCTCTCCGTCCCTTGAGGAAAGCGCTAAAATTGACGGTGCAAATGATTTGGTAATATTCTATGGAATCATTCTGCCAATATCAAAGCCGATTCTTGCTACCGTAACATTATTCTTTATGGTAGATAAGTGGAATGAATACTATAATGCGATGCTGTTTATAAACAGTCAGAAGCTGAAACCCTTACAGCTGATGCTCCGTGAGGTGATTCAAAATGCAACATTTTTGCAGAGCGGATCACTCGGTGCTATGATTGCGAAGCAAAATTCTCCAAACTTTACTCAGACACTTCAAATGGCAATAATCATTTTTACGACTGTACCTGTTATCATTATTTATCCGTTCCTACAGAAATACTTTGCATCCGGTTTGATGATAGGGGCGGTTAAGGAATAATCCGAATCTATTAAATTAAAATAGATAATTAAAATTAATTTGTAGGAGGTAAAAAAATGAAGAAAATACTTGCATTAGTTCTCGCGGGCATAATGGTGCTCAGTATGGCAGCGTGCTCATCCAAAGATGATTCTTCCACGAAAGACTCATCAGCTTCACAATCCACTGTATCACAGGCAACAGAAGCAACACCTACCAAGACGGAACCGGTCGAAGTTTCACTTGCATTCTGGTCAATTGGTCAGGCTATACCTGAAGATGGAAATAAAGATCCGCTGCTTGATTTTATCCAATCCAAACTCAACATTAAAATTAAGCCTGTAAACATTACCTGGGATGATTATACTCAGAAGATTCAGATCTGGGCTGCATCAAATCAACTTCCGGATGCATTTGCGATTGATGTGGTCGGTACATCAACATTGGATGAATGGGTAAAACAAGGAATAATAAAAGAAATTCCTGACCTTTCTGCATATCCCAACCTGAAAGCAACTATTGGTACTTCTGCATTTGACTCATACAAATATCCGGTTGGCGATCCAAATGCTAAAGCCTATTCCATTCCAAGACTAAACTACCGTGATCCAAACTGGGTAATCAATGATTACGGTGTAATAGTTCGTAAAGACTGGATGGCTGCAAAAGGCTGGTCAGAGCCTACAAACTTCAATGAATTTTCTGAGCTTATGGTGAAATTTGCTAAAGAAGATCCAGATGGAAACGGCAAAGCAGATACAATCGGTCTAACAGCGTATAATATCGAATCACTGGGTTGGTTGTTCAACAGCTTTGAACCCGGAATGACAAGCGGAAGCAGTAAGACAATGGTAAGAGATGCAAGTGGCAAATGGACTCCTGCGTTCACGACTGAAGGAGCACTTGCAGGTTACAAGGCTGTTAAAAATCTCTTTGACATAGGCGGACTTGATAAAGACTTTGCAACACTAAAAGGTGAAGAAGGCATAGACAAATTTGCTGCAGGAAAAGCCGGTGCATTAGCTTATGGAGCAAATTACGGTTCGTTGGTAGGAATTAATAACAAATTTGCACAGCTCAACCCGAATTATAAATTCGAGGATACATTTGCAGTATTGAAGCCATTTAAAAATGTGGATGGCAATTACTATCGTATACTTTCAGATCCAGCTTGGAGTGAAACATATATCAACGCAAAAGCCAGCGATGAAAAGACAGCTAAAATACTTGAACTCTTTGACTACTTCTTCTCAGAAGAAGGATATAACTATACACACTTTGGTATGAAAGATGTAGACTGGAAGCTTGATAACGGTAAAGTTACTGTTATTGAACAAACAGATGCCAGCGGAAAAACTATAACCGCATTTGACAAATATCCTTCAATCAAGCTCAACTCACTTGCTGAATGGAGCGGTACAGGTTCATACATTAATCCTCAGCTTTACCCGCAAATACAGGCAAAATCTATTGAGATGCGTGACTGGTGGCTGGCGAACGCAAAGGTTTATGAAACAAACCTTAACGTAAAATTCCTTAACTACCCATCAAAGGCTCAAAACGTTGCAGAATTCAAAACTGATATTACAAGAATAGTAATGTCTAAGGATGTAGAAAAAGCATTCAATGATGTGAAATCCGAATACCTTAAAAACGGTTATGAAAGTATTATAAAAGAAGTAAACGAGCTTACAAAATAAAAAATAATGTAAGAGGGCGGACTATCGGTCCGCCTTTTTACAAATCAGAGTTTAATTTAACTGCATAATTAAAGCTATTTTTACATGGAGGCAGTATGATAATTGATGCGCATAATCATGCAGACTGGTTAGGTTATTCTTTTCAAAAAACAATAGATAACATGAACGAAAGTGGTATTGATAAGGCCATTTTACTTTCATGGGATTGTCCTGCAGATGAGTATGACCCGGAAGCAAATCATCTGTATAATGTAGACGGCCCCGGACCGATTTCTCTGCAAAGCTGTCTTTCATATAAGGCTCAGGCGCCTGAAAGATTTATTATCGGATATGCACCTGATTTTCGCAGACCGGATGCAATAGATAAGCTCAAAGCAGCCAGGAATCTCTATGATGTAAAGGTTTGCGGAGAGGTTAAATTGCGTGCAATGTATGATAACTTTGATGCAATAGAATTATTCCGATATTGCGGGTCAATAGGTATGCCTGTTATATTGCATCTTGAATATCCGCTGACACGCAATGGCAGATACCCAAGACCTCATTACTGGTATGGCGGTACTATAGATACACTTGAAAGAGTGCTTGTTGAATGCCCCGAAACAAACTTTCTCGGTCATGCTCCCGGTTTTTGGGCACATATCGGGGATGATGAACAATTTTTAAAGACTGATTATCCAACAGGTGAAATAGAAAGTGAAGGTAAAATAGCAAAACTTCTCAGGAAATATAGCAACCTTTACTGTGATATTTCAGCATATTCCGGATTTAATGCGTTATCCCGTGATGCGGAATATACAAAGAAATTTATACTTGAGTTTGAAAATAGAATTATTTATGCTCGAGATTGTTATGACAATTATCATCGTGATGTGATTGAACGTCTTGATTTAAATGCAGATATAAAAGATAAAATCTACAGCGGCAATATATTAAAACTTATTGTCGGCCTCTAATATTATTATTTACTGTAAAAGGGAGAGGTTAACATGAAAAATTTAGCTATTAACGGCGGAACACCGGTCCGTAATACCAGTCTTCAGGCTGAATATCTTGGAGCGTCCCTCTACGGCGCGGAAGAAATGAGTGCTTTGGAACGAGTTATAAAAGCAAAATCACCTTTTCGTTACTATGGTCTTGACTGCCAGAAGTTTGTTTCAAAATTTGAAACAGAATGCAAGCAGAAATTTGAAATTCAAAATGCATTGGGAGTATCAAGTGGTACTGCTGCACTGATAGTGGCGCTAAAAGCTGCAGGAGTAGGCGCAGGAGACAAGGTAATAGTACCTGCCGTTACTTTTATTGCAACTGCCGGTGCGGTTGTGTGTGCAGGTGCAGTACCTGTTTTTGCTGATTGTGATGATAGTCTCAATATTAATCCGGATGAAATCTCGCGTTTGGCTGATAAATACACAAAGGCTGTAATACCTGTACCACTTCTCGGTAATTCATGCCGGATGGATAAGATAATCAGCGAGGCTAAAAAGCATAAGCTTGTTGTTATTGAAGATGTTGCTCAATCCATGGGTAGTAAATTCGATGGAAAATACTCCGGTACAATGGGTGATATCGGCTGTTTCAGTATGCAGCTGAACAAGGTTCTCACAACAGGCGAGGGAGGAATGGTTTGCACAAACAATGAAAACTATTTTGAGCGTGCATGCAGGTTCCATGATCAGGGTATGTATAGAGAAAAGGAAGGCTTCTTGAATACGGTCAACAGTGAAAATCTCATTATCGGACAGAACTATCGTATGAGCGAGCTAACGGGTGCAGTTGCAAGCGAGCAGATTCTGAAGCTGGATTGGCTTGTGGAAAACTGCAGAAGAGTATTCAGGTCAATAATGTCAAAAATTCAGCCGAATGAACATATACAGTTCCGTAAGATTATTGATGAAGAAGGATTTTTGGGTACATCAATACTTGCATTTGCAAGTTCCACGGAACTTGCTGCTCAAATCCGTGCTGCTATAAGCAAGGAGAATATTCCATGCGGATATTTATATAATGGTAAGCCGCTTTATTTGAATCCTCAGATTTTCTATCAGCGTACGGCTGATGTTTCAGGTTTTCCATTCAATCAGTTTGAAGAACCTGTTGTATACAGCGAAGGCATGTGTCCTACAGCAGAAGATCTGATGTCAAGAAATATTCACATTCCACTGAGCCCAACGTTTACAGAGCAAGATTGTGATGACGTTGCAAATGCATTTAACAAGGTGGTATTGGCTCTTTGTTCAAAATAGGTACATATTTATATCAACGATGCAGTCCAAAAAATTATTTTTAATCGAGAGGAGAAATTATTATGGCAAAGCCAACAAAGAAAGCATCTGATTTTCGTTATAATACCGGTGAGGCACGTGTTCCATGGCCTGCAGTAGGTGAAAATTACAATACCTCCGACCTTATGGAGGTTATAAAGTTCCTTATGCAGGGAGAGGGCAAAGAGTATGATGCAATAACTGCTGCTATTGAAAAGGAAGTAAATAATCTCTCCCAAATATCAAATCCTCCAGGTAAGTTATCGCTTGGATCAAAGGTTGATGAAGTAGAAGCAAAATGTGATGAATACCTTGGAACTCAAAACAGCCTTTTTGTTGCAAACTGCACAGCAGGTTTTGAAATTGCATATAAATATGCGAATATTGGCCCGGGAGATGAAGTAATTGTTCCGGCAATTACATTTATCGCGACAATGGCTTATCCATTATCTGTCGGTGCAAAGGTAGTATTTGCAGATGTTGACATGAAAACTCTGAATATGGATCCAAAGAATCTGGAAAGAAAAATAACTCCAAAAACAAAGATGATCGTTCCTGTACACATAGGCGGATATCCATGTGACATGGATGCTATTAATGCAATAGCCAAAAAACATGACATTCTGGTTTTGGAAGATGCGGCACACGCTTTTGGAGCAATATACAAGGGTAAGAAAATCGGTTCCATCTCTGATTTTACATCCTTTAGCTTCCATGAAGTTAAAAATAATACTTCCTTTGGTGAAGGCGGTATATTGACAACCAATATTGAAAGCTTCCGCCCGGAATTGAAGCGTTCACGTTTCCTTGGCCTGAACTTCTCCTGTCCCATAGAGCACTGGCTGTATAATATTACTGCTATTCCGGGAAAATATGGCCCATCAGTTGCCGGGAACAGTTCTACCACTGAAATACAGGCTCTTGGTCTTTCGCTTCAGATAGACCGCTACGATGAGATTCTGGCAAAACGTACTGCAGCAGCAACGTATTTAACTAAACGCCTGAGCGGGAATCCTGCCATTATTCCTCAGGACCTTGGAAATGAAGATATTGTCCCATCCTTCCATTTGTATCAACTGCAGATAGATCCTGCATTAGCTGGTGGAGATATTCAGATTCTTAAGAAAAAGCTGGCTGATAAGGGAGTTACAAATATTCCTCACTTCGGACCTCTCTATCGCTTTGATATACTTGCTGAATTGGGCTATGACAGAGATGCTATTGCCGCTACATGTCCTAATTGTGAAGAAGTGTTTTATAAGAGATATACTCATCTCCCTATTTACGGACTCACACAGGAACAACTGGATTATGCTGCAGATGCAATACTGGAATCAGTATCAGAAATGCAGGCGGGTAAATAGTATAAAGGTATATAATTGAGATTAAAAACACAGGGGTCCATTATACATCCCTGTGTTTTTCTTATTCTTGACTGCTTAAGTTAACCATGATAATCTGTATATGGGTTTACGTAATAGGGCAATTTTCAACGTGTTAGACATAGTAACATATTTATTATCTGGAGTTGATATTTAAATTGATTGTTTTGTTTATGTTATCTTTTTTTGCTTTTATTGTCTATATATACATTGGAATTGCTACTTTGAGGTTAAATAAAAGGTCTTTATTAAATAGGATATTCTTATTACTGTGTTTAAGCATGGCGATTTGGTCATTTGCATATTCTTTTGCATATATGGCTCTGGATTTAGTCACATTTTACAAATGGAATAAAATTTCAGCAATAGGGTGGTGCAGCTTTAGCGCAATAAGTCTGTACCTGGTATTAGTAATAACTGAAAGTAAAGTCTTAAAATTTAAATTTGCAAGAACAATTATTCTTTTACCTGCACCGGTATTTCTATATTTAGTTATATTCCAATTTGGACCTGATATAAAAACTCCTTATCTTGTAGAGAAATTCTTTTATACCGGTAATTTTATTTATAATTTTTCCTATTTACTATTGTGTATTTTAATAATTTTTATATGGGGAGTAAAATCCGTAAACAAAAGGCAAAAAATGCAGGCTAAAATTGTTGTAATCGTTTGCGTAATTCCTTTTTTATTTAATCTTATTACTCAACAGATATTACCTAGGTTTGGGATCACAATCCCTATGATGGGACAAATTTATTCTCTTATTATGATATTTGGAATATATGTTGCTATTACTAAATACAGATTTTTGGACATCCCAATTTCAGACATTACTGATGAAGTACTGGCTGAAATGGTTGATTTGTTTATACTATTAAGCCCGAAAGGAAACATTATAAAAGTTAATAGTCAAGCTTTGAAACTAACCGGGTATAGTCATAGTGAACTGATAGACAAACATATAACATACATTCTTAATCATGAACAAATTGAAAGTATATTCAGTAAAAGCAGCACTGAAAGGTCAGTCTTGAAATTTCCGGAAGTTAATTTTAAAACAAAAAGTAAAGGCAATGTTCCCATTAGTGTCTCTTGCACACTGATGATTGACCCGCAAATTAAGGATCTGTTAGGCGTGGTAATAGTTGGACAAGACATTAGAACAACAAAGGAACTGGCAAAAGAAATAGAAAAACACAAAGAAACAGCCTTAAAATTACAGATTGCTAATGCACAAATCGAAAAAATGAATCAGGAGTTGGAAGAGAAGAACACGATCCTTACAAAAACAAATTATATACTTCGTGACAAATCAATAAGGGACAGTTTAACAAAATTATATAATCATCGGTACATTTTTCAGGTACTAACAAGTAAAATTGAAATGATAAGTGCTAATAATCAGCATTTATCATTAATGATGCTAGACATAGATCACTTTAAAAAAGTAAATGATCATTATGGACACCAAATTGGCGACAGGGTTTTGAGAGGCATTTCAGAATTAATTTTAAATAGTGTAAGGGATACAGATATTGTCGGCAGATACGGCGGAGAAGAATTTCTAGTAATTTTGCCTGATACAGATATTTTTAGCGCAGCTTTAATTGCAGAAAAAATAAGAAAGAGTATTGAAGATTACAAAATTGAGGACAAAAACTTTAAAGTTACCATCAGTATCGGCTTAACCCAATATTCAGGGGATGACACTACAACTATAATACGTAGGGCAGATCAGTTGCTGTATAAATGCAAACAGAACGGCAGGAACAGGGTTGAGGTTGGCTAAAGTTTAAATTAGTTCTGGCGGGAAATTATCAATACATGGTTAAATATGGTAAAATTAGATTTGTAGCTGTTTTATTAAAGTATTAATAATAATATAACTCACAAACTATGTGTAAACCAAATTTGATCGGAGGGTCAGGCTTGAGAATTTTACTGACAGCAATAGGTATCTTTATAAGTTTAATATTAGGATCAAGTAACTCGTTGCTTGATCAAGAGTTCCATGTTTCATTGAGATACCCGGCGCAATGGCAGAAAGAAACCGGCTATATTGACCGCTATAAAGGAGAAAATGGATTTTTTGCAATAGATGCTGTTGCTGGTGGCGAAAATATGTCTATTGATGAAATTGTTAAGTTTTCTACAGAACATAAATTGAAACCATATGGAACTAACCCAAAGGTTTCGGATTTGTATGTTGATGGGCAGGAAGCAAGAATGATAACTGCTTCCAGTGATCAGCCTGAGGAAATGAACAGACAGTCAGAATTAATCGTAAAGTATCCTGAGCCGGTTACAATAGGAGGTAATACCTATTACTATTTTGTAATGTATGCAGATAAAGATCATATTACTGACATTGCTGAAACTATCAGGTTTACATCTTAATAAAGGAGCGATTAAAGAAGGTAAAAGTTTGATATATTTATATATTTTTATATTAGGATTATGATTGCTTGTAGAGGCAAAATAATGGTAAAATATACGAAATATAGAATATATAAATGTATGGAGCTCGGCTATGAATAAATATATTGCACTCTTTCTCCATAGTGAGATTAATAGTATTTCTGAAAACGACAGAAAACAGTTTTTTGAAAAAAGCCTTAGCGTGAACTTATCCAGAGAAAAAACATATGCTATCCTCCTAATAATCTGGAATGTATTTATGGTTGTATATATAGGATTAGGAGCTTTAAATGGGACATGGGCCCGAATACCTGAGTATAAGTATGAGTTCTACTTACATATCGTTGGACTGCTAATTCCAGTTTTGTTTTTATGGAGATTTTTAAACAAAAGTAAATTCAAATCTTCAGTGAATTTAGGATTTATTTTATTTGCGGTATATTGGACGGCTGCAATGGCTCTAGTGGATTTGTCTATTAATCAGCAGTTGATTGTATATTCAATAGGAATTATGGCTGTATCGGTTAGTTTAATTATGAATCCGAAGGAAAGTTGTCTTATTTATATTTCATCATATATCTTAATAGCTGTAGGAACTCTGCTGACTCAGAATAGGGCTGAAATTATAGAAAGCTCTATTTTAAATGGCTTAATATTAGTAGTTTTAGGTATAGTAATTTCAAAGATAATCTTCTCTTTTAACGTTAAGGATTTTATAAAAAATCTGACTATAGAGGCCAAAACAGCTGAATTGGAAAGGTCTCAGATAATACTTGAAAGGGCATTAAGGGAACGTACGGAGGAACTTGCGCTGGCAAATGAACAACTTGTACAAGAAATAAATGTCAGCCATGCACTGGAAATACAAGCTCTGGAATCAGAACTAAAATACCAAAAGAAACTTATAGCTCTAAATGAAGCAATGGAATATGAAAAGATTAGAGGAGAGTTTTTTACAAACATATCCCATGAACTAAGAACTCCTTTAAATATCATTTTTTGTACGCTGCAAATGATAAACTCATTTGTTAAAAATGGAATTGAAATAGATAAAGTAAGAATGAGCAGGTATATGAATTTGATGCATCAGAACTGCTACAGATTGACCAGGCTAATAAATAATATTATTGATATTACAAAGATAGACTCCGGATATTTTAAAATTAATCTCAGAAATCAAAATATTGTCAAAATCGTTGAGGATATAACATTATCAGTTATCCCCTTCGCTGAATACAATGGATTTAACGTTATCTTTAATTCGGAAATGGAAGAAAAAGTAATTGCATGTGATCCGGATATGATCGAAAGAATTATACTCAATCTTTTATCTAATGCTATCAAGTTTTCAGTCCCTAATGGTAATATATTTATTAGCCTGTTCGAGATGAATAATTATGTTATTATAAAAGTAAGGGATAATGGAATTGGTATTCCCGAAGACAAACAAAGAACTATTTTTGATAGATTCATTCAGGTGGATAAGTCCACCAGCAGAGGTAGGGAAGGAAGCGGAATAGGTCTTTCACTTGTCAAGTCTCTTGTAGAAATGCACAATGGGATTATAGATGTTATTAGTGAACTGGGCAAGGGAAGCGAATTTATAATAGAGTTACCGGATGTAACTGTAAAGAGTGACCAAGAGAGTGCAGAGTATAGTAGCAACAATCTTGTTGACAAAACAGAAGTGGTTAGAATAGAGTTTTCGGATATTTACACTATGGAATATAAATAAAGCTTTTGAGGGGAGGATTTCGTGAATGAAAGGTAAGACAAATTGCGAATTCTGTATAAACTATATTTATGATGAAGATTACGCTTGCTATGAATGTCAGGCTAATTTAGACGAAGATGAAATGGGAAAGTTTTTAAAAGATTCATATCATGATTGTCCTCATTTTCAATTTAATGATGAATATAAAACCGTGAGAAAACAGATATGACATTTTATGGCCTCGTTATACTATTGAAGGGACTTTGAATACTTTGCTGGACAAAAAGCTTTTTACAAATATTAAATTTATAGCAGTTATTGCAACAGTATGTTGCATGTTATGGGGAAGTGCGTATCCGGGAGTTAAAATAGGGTATCAGTTATTTAACATTGGGGTAAGTGACATTCCATCAAAATTTCTTTTTGCTGGATATCGGTTTACTGCATCCGGTCTTATTTTACTGGTAATCTCTGCACTAAGCGGGAAAAAGGTACTGAAGCTATCAAAAAATAATTTTATTAAATTATCAATTTTAGGATTGATTCAAACCACTTTCCAATATATTTTCTTTTATATAGGATTGGCAAATACAACCGGAGTAAAAGGCTCTATTTTAAACTCTATGGGAACTTTTTTTAGTGTAATTTTAGCACATTACATATATAAAAATGATAAATTGAACCGGAACAAAGTAATAGGATGCCTTGTAGGGTTTATTGGAGTAATGCTGGTCAATCTCAGTAATGGTTTGTTTGATTTTTCTTTTAAATTTATGGGAGATGGATTTATTATAATTGCTGCACTGATGTTTTCGGTTGCTTCTGTTTATGCCAAGAGGATCAGTAAAGAAATGGATGTTATAGTGGTAACAGGGTATAGCCTTTTTCTGGGTGGTTTTGTGTTGGTATTACTAGGAGTAATTAATGGAGGCATTGTAGATAATTTTACAACAGCCTCAACATTATTGTTGCTGTATTTAGCCTTATTATCTGCAGTAGCCTTCACTTTATGGAATCTGCTGCTGAAATACAATAAAGTGGGTGCAGTATCGATTTATAACTTTTTGACACCTGTTTTTGGAGCTTTGCTATCGGCAATATTCCTGGGTGAAAGCATTCTTGATTTAAAAAATATTGCAGCCCTTGTACTGGTTTGTATAGGTATATGGAGTGTCAATAAGGAGGATAAACTGATTTAAAACTAATAGAACAGAAGGTAAAACCTTCTCATATGTAGCGTGAGAAGGTTTTACTTTTTTCTATTAAAAATAATAATAGAAAATGTATAATTTTGTTTAAAAATTAAAAAAGATGATGACAAAATTCAATGGAAATGTTAAACTATGGTGGAAGGATAATACAAACTACCTATGTGTTATAATAGAATGCTTTATTAATATCAATATAAGTGAAAAAGGCAAACTTATCGAAAGATGAGGACGCAAAGCCACAAGTCTAAGGCTCTAATTTTGCTATGACGGTTGGGTTGCCAATTAAGTTATCGGTAATGGAATGAAGAATAAGACCGGTATGAGGTCATAGCACGTTAACCTCAGATCTTAAACTTATCCATATAAACTAAGTAGGCAATCTAATTGTGTCTATTTTTATGTTTATGGAGGAATTAAGGTGCAGCTGACTCAGAAAATTGAAAATAAGTTTATTCACTCGATTACACATTTGTTTCAACCTATTTATCAATTAAAGGATTTTTATGTTTTTGGCTATGAAGCTTTACTAAGGGACACTTCATTATTAGATTCAACACCGGCAGAACTTTTTAAAGAAGCTGATAAGACCGGGCATAGAAACAATCTCGATCTAATATCAATGAAAAAAGCTTTGAATAAGTTTAAATGTCAACCAAGTACATTATTTCTTAATGTATTTCCATCTACGCTTCTGGAAAAAGACTTTTTATCATGGTGGGACTTGCATGTTTCATCGGATATGGATATTGTACTTGAATTGCTTGAGAGTGAACCTATTTGCGAATGGGATGAAATTAAAATAATAACAAAGGAATTAAGGTCAAGGAATATTAAAATAGCCATTGATGATATGGGTCAAGGGTATTCATTTTTACAGCAATGGGTTGAATTGGATCCTGACTTTGTCAAATTAGATCGGTACTTTGCGCAAAATCTTTCGGTTAATATACGAAAGCAAAAAATAGTAGAAAATCTTGTTGATTTGTTCTCTGATTCAACTGAAATTATTATTGAAGGTATAGAGACGGAGAAAGACCTTAGTGTCGCTGAAGATTTAGGTATATCATATGCACAGGGATATTTGCTGGGAAGGCCTTCTCCTATTTAAGGATTTTTAAAACAGAGTGAAAAAAATATCTGTATTAGGGTATAATAATATAGAATAATATTTGAAAATTAATGGAGTATGAGAAAAATGCCACACCCTACAGATATAAACAATGTAAAAGCTACGACAGGCTGCCTGCTAATTCATGGATTTGGAGGGAATATATCAGAGGTAAGACCTTTAGCTGAAAGACTTGAGGCAAAAGGTTTTATTGTTGAGTGTCCGTCTCTTAAAGGCCATACCGGAAAGCGTAATGACTTAAAAAAATGTACCTATGATCAATGGGTTATTTCTGCTAAAGAAGGTTACGAGAAGCTTCAGTCCTTGTGTAAAACTATTTATATAATTGGCTTTTCCATGGGAGGATTAATAACTCTTCAGCTGGCTTTAAACAACAATGTAAATGGTATTGTAACACTGAATTCACCCATTTATTATTGGGATTTCAAAAGAGTTTTTTTAAATATTGCAGCTGATATAAAAAGCAGAAAATATGATAACCTGCACAAATATATTTCTTCTATTTACAGGCTTCCTGCCCATGCACTATATAATTTTAGGGTACTCTTGGGAAAAACAAAACCTATCCTGAATTTAATTAAGTGCCCGATATTTATTGCCCAGGCTTTACAAGATGATACAGTAAATAAAAGAAGTGCTGATTTTATGTTTAGGAATATTGGTTCAGAAACAAAAAAGATACAATATTATAATAATTCAGGGCATCTCATTTTATGGAGCAAGGTCGCTGATAGTGTAATGAACGATGTGGAAGAATTTTTACATGCCTGCAGGACTGATTAAAATAAATTGTTCATATCTAACCTGAATAGTTAGAAGCTATTTAACAGATAATATAAATAAAGCTTATAATTATTGAGGAGATTGAAGATGGAGATTGTAACTGCTTATTTTATTAATAAAGAACAGGCATTAATAGCTGCTGACTATTTACGGAACCATGGTTTTAAGGGTGGAATTTCTGTTTTAGGAGGCAGAGAAAATGATAATATTGGGAATGACGATTTACCGGATGATTTGGAAAATACAGGTATCAGTTATTTGCCGTTTGGATTTACTGCTACTATTATGCAGGGAGTAGGGCCGGTATTTATATCAGGGCCTGCACCAGGACTCTTATATGGTACTTCTAACGGTGATTTGACTGAAATATTGAATCAATGGGGAGTTCCTGAGCAAGTAGGAAAAGAAATAAAAGGGATTGTAAAAAATGGTAATGCGGTAATTTTAATAGAATGTGATTCGAATGAAAAATGGGGTGTACGGGATATGTTGGAGCATACAGGTGCACAAAATATCCATATTTAATGAGTTGCATAGTCGGAGGAGAAATGGATAACATTAACTTGGTATTAAAACATTATAATAAAATTAAGCCGATAAACTGTACTGTTTTAAGCGGAGATATCAGAAAGATTTTTACAGTTAAGTTTAATGAAAACGAAAACAATGGCACAGGTATGATAAAGGGGGATCCGGTCTTAATAGGGGTACTTGATAGAGATAATGCTCTACAGGTTCATGGTGGAAGTGTGGTAAGCGGAACGCCACAGGAGGACGAATATATTCTATGCTCCAATGAGGTAGTAAAAATGTCCAATGACCAGGAAAAAAGACAATTCGAAAGATATCCTTCGTCTTTACTTGGTGATATTAAACTTTTAAACTCAAGCAAAAGAGAAGCCTCATGTATAAAAGACATAAGCTATTCCGGAATGGGAGTATACTCTGAAGGAGACTTTAATATTGGCGATATTGTTGAGGTGACTATATATTTAAGTAACAATGTAACCAGATTTGATGGAACAATCATGAGAAAAGAATTAACTTTTGGAAGACATGAATATGGCATTCAAATAATACATAGGGATAAAACAACCATGGAAGCATCGAAGTCCCAGATATATAACCTGTTGCAAAGTGAAAAGGAATTAATGCTGAGACATATACTAAGTGCTAATTTAAAAATTTGAGGAATACAATGATAAGTTCATTTGAACCTATAATAGATAAAAACAGTAAAATTTTGATTTTAGGGACAATGCCCGGAGTTATGTCTCTTCAGAAACAGGAGTACTACGGATATGAAAGAAACGCCTTTTGGAAAATAATTTTTGAGCTATTTGGACAAGAGCTCCAAAACGATTATTCCAAAAAAAAAGAATTTCTAATCCGACATAACATTGCATTATGGGACGTGTTAAAAAACTGTGATAGAGAAGGCAGTAGTGACAGTAATATAAAAAACTCTGTGCCAAATGATTTTCAAGGGCTATTTAAAAAATATTCAAACATTCAGGAGATTTATTTCAATGGTCAGCCTGCTGAGAAGCTTTTTCGAAGACTGGTCATTAAAAAGCTTACTTTAAATATACCTTTATACAGTTTGCCTTCAACAAGCCCGGCAAACACAATGAGATTTGAACAAAAGCTTGAACAGTGGAAGCATATATTAAGGAATAGCTAAATAATAACTTCCCATTTTTGCAGTGGCTAATTTTCGAAATTGTGTCGTTGTCGTCGGTCGCAATACGGTCGGTATTGCTTCCTCCTCCGCCTAACACTTTCGAAAATTTTCTCACTGCAAAATCGGGTTTTATTATTTAACTATTCCTACAATTACAGGATGCTTAGGTTGTAGCTTCTCAGCGGGTAATAAAATAAACAGCTTTATAAGTTAAGGTTTCTATGTAATTAAACCTTTGAATGTTGTCAATGCCGTGTAAAGAGGTATAAATTGAAATAATCAGATCTATAGAGAGACATATAAAAAAAGAATAGCATAATGATGCTTTTAACTTCTCAGGTATTGAAGAAATTGCTTTTATTATTAAAGGATGGATAATATAGGCTGCAATTAGTGTCAAGGCACCCCACATAAGAGAGTTCCTTAAGCATATAAGACCCATGAAATTAGCAAATCTTTCACTGTAGTTCCAGAGCCTAAGGCCAAAAAGCTGGTTTAAAAGAATGCCTGTTACAAGTTCCAATGCTGATGTTAAAGTCAAAGAACACAGAAATAACTTAAGAGGGCTTGTTTTAACACCTTTTAGAATATAAACAACCAATATCAATCCTATTCCATAAACCCCGCATAGAGGGGAAACTAAAAAACCTCTTTTTACAAGGTGACCATGGTAGATGGACATATAAATCGTCTCAATTACCCAACCCAAAAACGAATAAATAATAAAGCATAAAAAAATATTAAGAAATTCATAGGCATATTTTGACTTATTTAAGTGATTAATCATATTTATGGCCCTCAAATTTGTTTCCCTACCTTTTATATATGTATTCATGGTCGTGTCCAAAATTGACAAAGACTAGCCACTTTGATAATATCTATTTTTAATAGGCTGCAAGAATATAGGTTGAGGTAACCAAATTGAAAAACAATATAAAATATGAAACCAAGATTTGCGATGTGAAAATTAAAAACAGAGATCTGCAATATACTTTAAAGCGGAGCCAAAGAAAAACAATCGGAATATCCATAGATAAAAGCGGGCTAAATGTAACATGTCCTATTCATACATCTCAGAGCTATATAACCCAACTTCTGATAAAAAAATCCGATTGGATTCTAAAAAAACTTTTATATATTGAAGGCAGATGTGACCAAAAAGATAAACCTAAGAGTTTTAATGATGGCGAACCCTTCTATTTTTTGGGAAACACATACCCGCTCAAGCTTATAAAGAATAAGACCGTGAAAAAAACATCAGTTACATTCGATTCAGAAAATATATCGAGGCTTCAAAAATGTCCCCCACCTCTACAGGTGGCGGATAGTCTGAGATTTTCAGGAGGTGAGCATTTCTCCTGCCTCGATGAAACGCCGCTAATGAAAGAAAATTTTTCTACAACCGAAAAATTTTCTCTGAATTTAGGCGTTATAATCGTTTATTATTCAGAGTTTGACCAGAATAAAATAAAAAAAGCCTTAAAATTATGGTATGTCAATCAATTCAAGTCATTGATTGAACAGAGAATACGCAAATACGCAGACATTATCGGTGTTTTTCCAAAAAGGATTGCTGTCAGAGAGCAAAAGACCAGATGGGGCAGTTGCAGTGCAAAGGGCAATATAAACCTTAATTGGAAGCTTATAATGGCTCCGGTTGATGTTTTGGATTATGTACTGGTTCATGAGCTTTGTCATCTGAAGGAACTAAACCATTCAAAAAAATACTGGCAGCTGGTAGAAAGCATAGTGCCGCAATATAAGGTTTACCGTAAATGGTTAAAGGAGAATGGGGACAGGTTAAGTATTTAACTATGCTTAGAATCTATTGACAATCAACAAGCATAATCGTATACTCAATTTATATAGTTGTGTAACCGGTTACACATACCAAGGAGGTAGCGTGAAAGAAGTGGAATTTTTATATAATTCAACCGCGTACCTCCACGATGCTTTCATTACTATTTTTGCCAAAAGTTGGCGTGGAGGTTTTTATGGCAACGATCCATGATGTTGCAAAAAAGGCAGGAGTTTCGGTTGCTACCGTTTCAAGATATTTTAATAAAGGTTATGTTAGTGAAAGCAGCCGTAATAAAATTGATAATGCGATTAAAGAATTGGAATATAAAGTTGATGCAGTTGCAAGAGCGCTAACTAAAAAATCTTCAAAAGCAATTGGACTAATAATACCCAGTATTACAAATCCGTTTTTTCCGGAAATTGCGCAGGTGATAGAAGATAGAGCTACACTTTGTGGATATAAGCTGGTACTCTGCAATGCAAATTCATATCAAAAAGAATTGGATTTTATAAACATGTTATGTGAGAATTATGCTGATGGGATAATAACTGCAACAGGAAGTTGTTCAGAGATATATATGGGATTAAAAATGCCTGTTGTATCAATAGACCGAAAGCTATCAGATACCATTTCGCACGTTGACTCGGATAATTATGCCGGGGGAATAGCTACTGTGAGACATCTTCATAAATGTGGATGCAGGAATATAATATTTCTTCGAAGTAAAGAAGATTATGCAAGTCTGACAGACCGCCAAAATGGAATAATGGATGAAGCACAACGGCTGAAAATGAATTTATCTACTACTATTGTCGGAGAAGATGATCTGAATACTGAACTCGGTCACAACCTGTCTAAATATGATGCAGCTATTGGTTGGAACGATATTACAGCAATTAAAATTTTGAATTATTGCTATCGGAATTCTATTAGAGTGCCAGAAGATTTAATGGTAATGGGCTATGACAATATTTATATGAGCAGTTTGATAAATCCAATGCTTACAACGATATCGCAGAATATCAGCAAGATGGGAGAGGCTGCAATAGACACAATGCTTTATATGATCAAAGAAAAAAATGCTTTCCATGAAAATATATCGAGGCGCCGAAAATATCCCCCATCTCTACAGGCAGCGGGTAGTCTACAATTTTCAGGCGGTGAGCAGATCTCCCACCTCGATGAAACGCCGCTAATGAAAGAAAATTT
>CAYQCA010000003.1:0-39340 GCA_964415835.1 uncultured Clostridium sp.
AGTGCCTCCCTCATTACTGTTTCATTGTCCTTTACGATTATTTGCTCAAACCTTCCAAAATCCACCTCCACATTGCCGTCAATATGAATCTGAAAGTTCTTTTCAATAGTGGTATTCAACAACTTGACTCCTCCAAAGGCGTAGGCTGCATTAATGCGGTTATCACTGTATTCGGGTATCTGAACATATAAATCTCTCATAATAGAGGTTAATTTTAATGTTTTATTTTTTTTATTAATTGTCACAATCATCATACTATCGGATCGAGCTCTTGGCTCATTCGGCCATTTATCCTGACCTATTAACAAAATATTGATGATTTCCTTCTCTTTCTTAACATTGCCATCTTCAGGCCAGATAATTACGTTATTCTCTGCACTATTACCGATCTTATACCATTCTGAATTATTTTCAGTTTCAAAATATTCCTCTTCTGGCGAAACTGCCTCAATATCTTCTATCTGATTAATTTTATTAAGTTTTATATCTATAAATATATAGATACCGCTAATGGTAAAAGCTATAAGTAATAATATTCCAATTACAACTTTTATCCATAGCGGCTGCTTGTTTTTGTTTTCATTTTTCATATTGTTTTAATCTTTTCTTTGCGTTACTGGTTCTACTATATGCATCAACCAGATAATGTGTTACTTTTCATAACAACCTATGTCCCATTTTCGTTTAGTTCTCTTTTTCCCTAATAAATCGTATAATGGATTAAATCCGGTAAATTCATTACCTATCAACTCAGTAACTTCAACTCCTGCATCTATAGCAGGGCTAGCCTTTGCATGAGTATAATCCTCTATGGCCGGATTCTTAAAAAGTAGTTCTTCCATACTTTTAATCTCACCCTCTCCGGGTGTCCAGTTATAGGCTTTATTATTTTGCATCCAAGAAAATGCAGAATATATGTTATGCGAAAATTCCCATCCTTTTGCGGGTAAACTTCTGCAATCAGTTGCGGCATTATTAATACCTATACCTGTTATTGCAAAGGCCCCAATTATATTATTTTTTACTGTTACATTAACAGCTTCATGATGTAATGCTAAAGCCGCAGACCCAGGGCTTAATAATATGTTGTTAAGTATTTTAACGTTGTTTAATTTATTGCCCCAATCTGTTAATGCAGCAACTGCATTAACACCTTTTGAAATTAATAGATTATTGTAAATAATAATATTGTGTTCTGTGGCGGGCGTGTTATACCCTTGTATAGTCATTGGTCGTGATGCATCTGTCACAATATTATCTGCAACTAAACAATTTATATTGTTATTATATAAAGAAATGCCATTACCATGGATATCGTATATATTTTTAATCTTGTTACCCACTATTTGAACTTTAAGGCTCGGGTAGGCAGCCGTACCAAGCAATCGGATTCCTGTCCGCCCTACCTTGTCAATAATATTTCCGCTTATTTTACTATTCTGCAAAACGGCAGAAATGGCTGATCCCTTTTGTATATTTGTTACCTCGTTATTAAGGATCTGTATGTTGTCACCATAAGTAAAATCTATAACTGCTGCCCCTTCCATTGAGCGCATGTTATAAATTGTATTTTCTTTAATAGTGATATTTTTAACTTCTGTATTCAGGCTAAAGACGGCTACCCCCTGGTGGTGTCCATCCGGTAACCCTATGAATTCACTTATTTTGAAACCCTTTATAGATATATAGGATTTGCCGTTAATATTAAAAGCTCTATCCCTTTTTGCAACAGTTATCGGAGTTTCAAATGTCGGGTCATAAGCCCACAGATATACAGTATTGGTAGACTCATCATACGAATACTTGCCAACGCCATCAATTAGTGCGGTATTATTCAACATGGAATACTTCACAACATCATCGTATAAAGTATTATTGGTTATAGCATCAAATGTAATGGTATGAGTAGCTGAATTATATGACGTTACCCTCCGGTTTACACAAATATTAGGATATACCCATATTGTAATGTAAGAATTATTCCAATAGCCATCGGGTTGAACAAAATAAACATCATCTCTGATAGAAGTTGAAGTTACTTCATACCTGGCATCCGGCAGATTTCTTGATATGAAATAATCTGTATCATTAAATGAAAATGGGTCAGGCTGCTGAGGATATTGGGAAAAATAATACATATTGTTTCCCTGATACAATGTTGCAAAAAAATTCTGTTTGGTTGGTAACTGTGCATAATAGATTTTGGTATAATTTGGGTTGCCGTTTACCTGATCTGCTGAAGTGCATTTTGTCCACTTGACATTCAAGGGTTCTGCACCGGATATTATAGCTTGCTTAGTGCCCCAGGCTCTTCCGCTATAAGTGATGTCGCCTGCCGCGTTACCGCTACTGTTAATCCTGATATTTCCCCTATATGTGACCCCGCCTTTGAATCGGACTTCATCCCCGGGTTTTAATACTATACTTAATGGAGTAAGAGTTGCAGCAGGGTCCCCGGGAGCATGCTTCCAAGCTTTTGTTTTGCTATTCCCGGCATTATTATCACTGCCTTTGTCAAAATCAACATAATAAATACTTTTTTTTTCACCAATCATACCTTCACCAATTACTATTATTACTATCGTTACCACCACTATTACAATTAAAGTATATATTGCACGTAATGATAATCGAGTTTTCAACAATAGCCTCCCTGTTTTCCGGATATTTTAGTTTATTTTATTATATTATATTAGCGATTCAATAATATATTCGCATATCTCACTACTTCATTTATCTCTTCCTTAGGACAGATTATTTTTCTCCTCCCTATTGATTCATAAGTAATTCCGGTCTCGAAAACAGTCTCAAGCTTGTAGCAGTTTCTTCCATCAATAACCAAAGGCCTTCGCATCAAGGACTCATATTTTCTAATATCTAATTTTTTTATCTCAGGCCATTCGGTTAAAATGAAACATAAATCTGCATCTTTTAAAGCTTCTTCAATGCTTTTACAGTAGGTTATATTCTCAGGATGCAGTTTCTTGTAATTTTCAACCCCGATAGGGTCCCATGCTCTTATATTTGCCCCGTCTTCCATAAGAATTGGTATGATCTGCAGAGATGGTGCTTCACGCAAGTCATCAGTCCCCGGTTTGAAGGTAAGTCCAAGGACTGCTATATTCAAATTATTGAAGCTTTCAAAGTATTTTCTGGCTTTTTTTAACAGCCTAAGCTTCTGATTTTCATTTACTTCAATGGCAGCCTTGATCGTTTTAAGCTCATAGTCATGGTAATTAGCCAACCAATGAAGTGCCTTTGTATCCTTAGGGAAGCATGAACCACCATAACCTATTCCGGGCATAAGAAATCTGTTGCCAATCCTTTGATCCAGCCCCATGCCCCAAGCCACATCCTCTACGTTTGCACCGACTATTTCACAAAGATTCGCTATCTCGTTTATATAAGAAATTTTTAGGGCAAGAAAATCATTTGAGGCATATTTTATCATTTCAGCACTTCTTCTGTCTGTAATAACATACGGTATGTCAAACCTGTCGAATACCTGGTGCAGTATACTTTCCGCATGTTTTGATTCCACTCCAAGTACTATTCTGGAAGCATGAAGAGTATCATTTATCGCTGTGCCCTGCGACAAGAATTCAGGATTTGAAGCTATATCAACTGATACGTTATTTCTCAGGTTCTCCTTGATTAATTTCTCCACTTTGTCATTTGTTCCTATTGGTACTGTTGACTTCACAACTATTACGCAATCTTTACTAATAATTCCCGAGATTTCTTTTGCTACGGTATACACATATTCCAGATTTGCGGATCCATCCTTTTTCTCAGGAGTACCGACGCAAATAAAAATAACATCAGCATCTCTATACGCAGCAATGGCATCCGTGGTAAAATTCAGCAGGCTCCTGTTTTTTATCATAAGCTCTCTCAAACCAGGTTCATAAATTGGCGAAATGCAGTTGTCCAATAGGCTGATTTTAGTTTCATCATTGTCAATGCATGTCACAAAATGCCCCACCTCTGATAAACAAACCGCAGTGACAAGACCGACATAGCCTGTTCCGGCTATACTTATTTTCATAAATATTATCCCCTCCTAACATTATTACCCTTGTTTTGGTTTTCTTTTTAGTCTTCGTATAGCCTCAGCAGTCATACCCGGAAGTATTCCACATATAGCTCCGGCAGTATCAATTATGATATCAGTAAAACGTGCATTTCTTCCTGATATAAACACCTGGTGATACTCATCCAAACAGGCAAAAATTATACAGCAAGTAATAGTTATAATTCTCGCGTATTTTCCGGTATAAGATTTAATAACCTTAAAAAGTAGGACAGCTAATATAAAAAAAAGCGAAAAATGTGCAATCTTCCTTAAAATAAAGTCATAGCTTATATTTAACTCTTTACTGTATTGCTTTAGAACTCCTGGCAGTTCTATAAATGTACTTGCTTTCTTAACCATTCCACTGGACAGCATGTGGGAAACTTCTCCCTCCTGGCCTGATAGGAAATAAATAGTACAGATAAAAGCAAATACAAATATCAAAAGCAGGGCTTGCTTTATGAGCGGTTTTTTACATTTATTCATCTTATATCCAGCCATCCTAACAATTCTGACCGTTTTCCATATTGTTTGAAAAAAGATAATTTTTCTTTAATGGAAAATTCATTACGGAATATGTTTGTTATAATACGGTGAACCCATGCAAATGGAAGTAAAGCCGGATATTTTAAAACATACCCGTACCTTGTACTCAACTGGTTTGCGCCTGGGAATAAGAGCTGCCTGAAATATTTAATTTTTCCGGTTCCGTTTTTTGTCTCCTCGCTTTTTACTTTTCGGAGAGCAAAGCTTCCCAATGTACGAGATGGATTTTTATAGCCATAGAGTCCACTTTCAAATATATCCTTAATTAAAAGCTTTGCATATTTCCGGTTTCCATGAATCTTAAAAACTTTACAATCAGGCAAGTTGATGGAAAAAAGCTGTTCACAGGCTAAAAACAATATAGTAAAGAATTTTTGCGCACCATATTTGTCCAAATTTTTAAAAAAATCGTTCCAATCAATCCAGGTTTTAATTGATTCATACAATAAGACAAAATCGGTTAACTGTCTTATTCCGAAACCCGAATTAATCATATGCTTCGCCATATGCAAACCTATATATAGAAAATGATCCCCCTTATCCGGCATTAAAACAGGCACATCAAAAAAAGAGGTTTCAACCGCATTGTCCCAGACTGTTTCCTCAAGTTTAACATCTTTCCTGAATCGACCCTCTCCAATAAGGGATCCGTGAAGTTCTATTTCAATACCGTTTTTATTCCTAAACTCCGTATGTTCCGGGTTTATTCCACCTTCAAAAAACCCAAGCTCAAGTAGTATTTCCTTAGCTCTATCCATGTCATTGCTCCGAAGCAGGATATCAGCATCACCCATACTTCGCAGCTCAGGGTATGGATATAATTCCCTGATTATGATTCCTTTAAGAGCAATCGCCTTTATTCCCTCATTATGAAAGCTTGTCAGAATTTTTTGTACCTCATTCATAAGCTGCAGCTGAAACATACTTTGAGATAAAGCTGATTTCTGCCATTTTTGCATTATTTCAGCGTTTATTTCTTCTCTTATATTCAGTTCCTTTAGTACAGGATAAAGTAGGGTATGAATTCCTTGTGCCTTTGCTTCCTCATAAATTGCATCCCATTCTACATTCCTGTTCCCTAAAGTAACAATTTTTTCATTTCTTATTGCCGCTGAGAGCAATTCAATAATGAGCATTTGGTTTATATTCATTAGTTCCTTATACCTCCCTATTCCTACTTTTTCTTATGTTACAATTAATGGTTGCCTCGACCGCCGCCTTGATTATTTCCAGGTCCGGCTTGATTATTATCGTAGCCCCAGGCGTTGCCATAAGGAGGATCACCTTTTGGTGGTTGAGAACTTCCTGCAAATCGTTCTTCGCTTGTCAATCCGGCACTCTCTAAAACTGGTTTTATATATTCTTTCATTTTTATCTTCCTTTCCTTAAAATCCTCTCCATACTCAAATATATTCCCATCCTCAAGTTTTAGTACTCTATCGCATATTTTTAGTGCGGCAGGTCGATGAGAAATAATTATGCAAGTACGGGAAGGGGTTAAGCGTCTAATCATCTGTAGGATATTTATCTCTGTTGCAGCATCAAGGGCTGAGGTGGCTTCATCAAAAATAAGTATTGGTGCTTTTCTCAAAAAAGCACGTGCAATGGCAATTCTTTGAGCCTGGCCTTCAGACAAGCCTTTCCCTCGTTCTCCAATCCTTGTATTAATACCTTCGGAAAGGGAAGCAACAAAATCCCATGCATAAGCAGATTCCAGGGCTTCTTTAATTTCCTCGTCCGTACTTGTACTGCAGCCAGCCCGCAGATTTTCTGCTATCGTTCCTGAAAAAAGCGTATTACCCTGGGGGACATATGCTAAAAGCTTTCTGGTATTTATACAGGCTTCACAAAAAGTATTATCTCTGCCCATAAAACGTACTCTTCCCTGTTGCGCTTTTATCAGTGACAATAATAAACGGATGATTGTAGTCTTACCTTCACCTGAAGGCCCGGTAAGAACCACTATATCACCCGATCGGATTTCAAAGTTTACCTCTTTCAACACAACCTTTTCACTTTCATAGGAAAAAGTTACATTTTCAAACCTTATGCCCGTAAGTGGCCATGAAAGCTCATGCGAGCCAACTCCTTCCGATTCAAGGAAATTGAACTCCATTAATCTTTCTGAAGACGCAAGCATAGCAATCAGCTGCGGAATGTTTCTTGCAAGCGAAACTATCGGTCCTTGTATCTGTCCCGCCAGCTGCAAAAACGCTGTAAGAGTCCCAAAAGTGATAGCTCCCGCTGAAAGCCTGACAGCTCCCCAAATGAATGCAAGAAAATATCCTGCCCAGTAGCTTAAGGAAAGAACTGAATTGCTTACAGCACTAAACCTGCTCCTCTTATAAATCCATCCTTGTCTGTCATTTTGCAGATTTCTTATTTTTTCACCGGTTGGCTTTTCGAGATTGAACGCCTTTATAATAAGCATATTTTGTACTGCTTCATGAATATAAGCACGGTAGGTGCTTTCCGCCTCCTGTATTTTAATATGCATATATTTTAGCTTGCGCACGAAAAAACGGCTGATCAAAACAGTAAATGGGCCAAGTCCAAATGCCGCAACAGCAAGAACAGGCTCAAACAGAAACAATGTAATAAAGGCAGCTATAAGTCTTGTTCCCAGTGACACTATCCCCGGCAATACGTTTATAACCCCATTTGTGACAGTCCCAATGTCACTTGTCATTCTCGTCAGAATATCTTCACTGTGATATTTTGAATAATCCATCCAGGTTGCAGCAGATAATTTTTCATATAGCTTTAGCCTTATATTATTGGAAAGTGCTTCAAGTGTACGGGTAGACATGGCTGAATACATGCCATCGAGAGTTATTTGTATTATTATTACAAAAACAAACAATGCTGCATATTTAACGGCAAGATTTACCTTTCCGCCCGCTGCAGCATCAATTATATTTTTTGAAAAAACCGCTATGCTTACCGTCACAAGTGACAATATTATACCAATTGCAGTAATAATAAGCAGGACTAAAGTGAAAGGCCTTATTTGATGCCAGAGCCATTTAATTTTTGTTAATATGCTATTCAGAAAAAGGCCTCCTCCGTGTCAATTTTGTGGAATATGCCGTTACACATTTCATAAATTTTCTCAACTTTTTAAATGATGCAATCAAATGCTCCCGGTGGGGTAGCAACTTTAGCCAGGTCAGAGAAACAATCTTCCAGATACCCCCTGTACAGTCTATCTTGAAATCCCTCCGATATATTGCGGATGCCACAGCGACAAGCTGATCCTCTTGCAGGGGGCCTTCAATCCACTGCTGAGCATCACCTACTATAAAAAAGCAGTTATTCTTTTTCAGCAACACGCGATGGAGGATATATTGTCCGTTTTCCCTTTTAATAAGAGCAATATTACCTTTTTCAAGGTCAGCAAAACTAACTTTAGACAATAAAACACTATCGATATTTTCTCTTAGAAATGGATACATGCTTGAACCGGTTACAGTTATACGCACCTGCTTACCTTTTGAAAGAATCTCTTCTATAAAAGGAAAAATAAATTCCGCTTTAATACTTTTGGTTTCTTTATTTATACGCATTTATAGGCCAACTCCACTGCTTCTTGATCCGGTCTGCATTTAAGCTCATATACAGGAATATCTCTTATTATTCTTTCAAAATTCAAGACTGCCATATCCGTCAATTCATCACTGAAGTATGGCATAAAAACTCTGGGCATCAGCCTTAATACAGTTTCCTTTTTGGACAACCGCCTTACTGAATTTACTGGGGCCTGCTCCAGAATGAATATTGCGTTTAATGTTGCTTTTGCATTCATAAACTTATCTGATGAACCGCTCCAGGGTGAACCATAAATATATGGTTTACCTTCTGATATCCTGACTGCCGGTGTATCATCATTTAATACACTTGCGTTGCGGTATAATTCCCAAAGGCCTGCATGTGTTGATTTACCAGTGCCGGATGGAGCGGTAAATATCAGTCCCCGTCCTTCATGGATAATCGAGGAGGCATGAATCACCAGCCCATCGTTGAATAAAATACGATTTCTAAAGGCTGTTCCTATGAGATGAAAAGCCACTACCTCGATAGGGTTGTATTGATACATTTTATAATAATCGGCGTTTAATAAAAATATTTTTATGCTTTGCCAATTCTTATCAGTTTCAAGCATGTCTAGAATCTCATTTGTCTTTTTTCTGGTTTTAAATCCATAAAAGCCCAGACCATCTTTTTTTTCAAGCCAGTTTAAATTATCAGGCTCTATAATTTTAATAATACCCGAAGGTGTACCGATATAGTCACTCTCAAGCATTGTAATCGTCATATCTGGATTTTGAGCATGTTTTTTTTCAAATATGTGCATCCTGTCCTTAATAAAAGCGCCTTTGCCGTTACCGGTTTCAATATTTATTTTTATGCCTGAAATTTCATATTGGTTCATATAACCTCCATTCAAAAGTACAAGCTCGTTGCATAATACAACAAGCTTGTCAATTTTTTCAAATGCTATAAGAAATAATTAAATCAGTTCAAATTCGTGGTAGCGCAATGTCCCTCACTGTAACCGCTCGGTATAAAGCAACTTCCTGCCATTCTTTCTTCACTCTTTAATTCAACACTCTCAAAAACGGGCTTAATGTACTTTTTCATTTTTTTCACCTCCCCGTTATTATTTTTAAGGTTTCATCTGTAATCTTTGTTACCTGAACTGTTTTACTCTTCAGGTACGGGGCATGAACCGACATTCCATCCGCCGCAGCTTCCTGCCAATCTTTCTTCTGTTTTTAGTTCAATGGCCTCAAAAACAGGTTTGATATAGTTCTTCATTCATTCACCTCCTACTTTAGATTTATTACTTTCTCGGAGACTCCGAGGTTTTATTTTTCTGATTATTGAGCCTCGACATTTCTGTTTCACTCCTATAAATCAGTAAAAATCTTTTGAATTTTCATGTAAATTTGGGGGCTACTTGGCTTCAACCCGTAGGGTCTCCCTAGTAAGTTCGCAAAAGTAAGGGGCAGGTTTATCAAAATATCCGGTTTCGGCGATGAGTCTTGCCGGACAAAATCTACATTTCCCGAGCAATTCGCAATTCTTGCAATCCTTACAATCAGGTACTCTGCCACATTTTTGCTTTAATTCCTCCCACGCTCTTATGAACCCTGATTCAAAAGGCAGTGCAGAAGGTTCATTCAAAAGCCCGCAAGGTAAAAGCCGTCCATCCCATGAGATCCAGAATCCGCACTTTCCAGCTGCACACCTGAATGCATCCTGAGAATTACGGTATTTTTCTTCCTCAATTACTTGTTCATCGATTTCAAAGGTTGTATCTTTTGCAGGATTATTTAATGAAAATAAGTTATGTAGCTTTTTATACTCCTCTACGTATTGAACATATTTTACAAGTTCCGTTGGGCTCAGGCGTTCTCCGACAGGATCAGAGTAACTGCCCTCACGCCTTGGTGATATATAGTCTACAACGGATAAATCTATTCCACGATTTTTAGCAAGCACAGCCATTTTTTCATAGTCCCGGTAATTACCCCGTACAACCGTCGTTTTTATTTCAACCTTGATTCCCTCTTCAAGTAAGGCGTCTATCCCCCTAAGAGTCATTCCGTAGCCCTGCGGGTTGCCGCATACCTCACCATATGTTTTTTCAGATGCTCCATACAATGTCAAACTTACCATTGAAGGTGGTATTTTTGAAAGCCATTTTGCTATTTGGGGTGTTATGAGGGAGCCGTTGGAATATAAGGTTATCCTGTAACCCATTTGGCTCATACTTTCATATATTTCCTGAATATCTTTTCTAAGAAATATTTCACCGCCGGTCAGCGTTATAAACAAAGCTCCGGCGTCTCTGACTTCTTTGGCCATCCTTATCCACCCAGCTGTTGAACGTTCCCGTGAAATACTTTGTTTGCATGATGCGGGTCTGCAAACATAACACATTTTACATTGAAAATTGCATCTTGCAGTTAATTCAAATGAACCCGCAAATGGGATTCCCTTTTGTTTGGCATTGTCAAGAAGCCGTGTTGTTAAGCCTCCCCATGTAGTAGTCATTCAAATAGTCCCCTCTCCGAAATAGAATCTATAAATTCCTTGACGTCCTGTCGTGCAACTTCTTCATCAACGGAATATTCACTAAGAATATACTGAACCAATCCCTCCACATCCGATCCGCTTTGAAGCTTTGACCAGAGTGATGCTCCGCTCTCTGTCAGAGTCATGAGTCCATTGAATTCAACCACCCTCTGAGCCAATGGGACAACAATCCATGTATCGGCTACTTCTCTTAGCATAAAGCCTTCCTTAATCTTCATAAAAATGACCTCCTCCAAAATTTTTTAATTAAACTTTTACTTTTTTTATAAAAATGTATCCGATTACGATAGGTCTCAGGGTTATTTGTCCAGAATTTCACTTTCTTTGAAATACGCGGATTTACATTAACTAAGCAGGCATTTTGGAGTAAAGTATCATAATTTTTCTTTGACAAATAATCTCTAATTTCCGTTACCGAAAAATTTTTAATTAAAAGCGCATCTATATGAAACAAAATGCCATACGGTATAAAGGATTGCACTAATAAATCTGCAAATGTTCTGTTATTTTTTACTTTCAGCAGCTCATCTTCCAGTCTTTTAAGGGCTTCAACAAATTCAAACCTCTCGAGTCCGACTTTATTCATAACTGATCCGGTATTTTCAAAATAGTTGTAAATCAATTCATTAGTACCATAAATGTGAGTGACATTTATGAGACAGTTTATAATGAATTCGGTATCCTCACCATATCTGCAGCCCTCGTAAAAATAGATTTCATTATCTAAAATACAACGTCTTGCAATAATAAATATGCCGAGTCTGAACAGGATTTTCTCGGTGAGGATGGCATGGATTAGTTCCTTTGAATCCCTTTTCCCATAGTATTTTTTGCCAGGCTTAGGCATATACAGAAGCTTTCCGTTTTTATTTACTTTGCGGAAACATCCATAGGCCATATCAACCTGATTTATAGCTGCTAATTGATATAAGATACGCAAGGCTTCAGGTTCCAACGTATCATCTCCATCGACAAAAATCACGTAATCACCTTTTGCTTCTCGGATTCCCGCATTTCTGGCAGCACTGACACCTAAATTGGTTTGGTTTATCAGCTTACTTGGGAAATTCATCTCTGAAATTATTGTTCTGCAGCTATTGCCGGTATTATCTGTTGATCCGTCATCCACTATGATCACTTCAAATTTACCTTCAAAGTCCTGAGAGTCCAGTGATTTAAGGCAGCGGTATATATGTTCTTCACAATTATAAACCGGTATTACTACACTAATACAGTATTCCTGCATACCCTCTCCTAATTCCAGTCCATTACCTGCAATTTTTGATAAAGTTACTTAAAATTGAAATTATTTTTGAATTGCCACTGACAAAACCTTCAGGAGTAAAATTCTCAATATGCCTTATGGCCTCCTCCAGCTGATCTACGTCATTTAACCCATACACAAGGTTCTTCTCACCGAACGTTGCAATAATTTCCTTCTGGTGGTCATCAACGTGTTCGCCATGTTTTTTCAAACGTGGAACTGCAATAACTTTTTTGTTTTTCCTTATGGCTTTAATGATTGTACCTGTTCCACCATGGGTTATGACGTAATTGCATTTTTCTAAACATGCATCAAATTCCTCAAAATTTATGAATTTTTTGTAGTTATACCAAGATGGTATATAGTCCGAGTAACCAACCTGAGCAAAAACTTCTTCTTCTATTACCTTCTTTTCAATCAACCGATCAATCTTTTCTAACAGTCTGTTAAACTGAAAATCCTGTGTTCCCAAACATATAAAAATCAATATATACTCCCCCCAACCACCGCTTTTGGATAAAACTTCAAAAGCTGCTGCCACTGAACTATAAAGAGATCCGCTATTTTATACATTAACCTTCCTGTTACAGTCGGTGTGTTTACCTTGGCATAGCTCTCAATAAATATGAGCCTTTTGCCCGAAAGCTTGGCTAAAATGCAAAACGGTACCGTATTTAAAGCACCGGTGCTGATAACAATATCAGGCCGCTCCTTTATTAAAATCGCAACGGAGTATGTAAAATTAAAAATCAGTTTAGGAATAAAGCTCCATTGTCTTCTGTTAATCAGCGGCATCAAAAATACCTTTTCCTTTGTTTTCATATCTAGAGTAAACGCAGTACGTTCAGTAATAAAGAAGTAGTCAAATTTTTTGTACAGCTCAGTTAATTGCTGCAATTGCGTCAAATGCCCACCAGCCGAAGATATCAGGCAAAGTTTTTCGCTCATTTTTTTCACCTCTTATATATATTACATTTTCTGATTATTTATAAATCAAATCGTATTTTTGTTTCACAGCTTTGCAAGAGAATTGCTTTAAATGCCCGTTTAACTGCAGCCTTCTAACATTATCCCTAAATTTTGTGGAGTTCCTGTTGATCTCGTTTAGTGCCGAGCAGATTTCCTTGATGCTTCTATGATGTACTGCCTTGCCTATTCCCATATCATCAAAAAAACCATCAATTCCAGCATCTCTAGAATAAATTACCGGTATACCGGCACTTAGAGCCTCAATGTACACCATTCCAAAAGTTTCAGGGTAACTGCATAAAACAAAAGCCCGGTATTCACTCATCATATCTATCATTCGGGAGTTATCAACTTTGCCGAGCATTTTAACCTGATCGGCGATATCCAGCTTGCTTATCATGAGACTTACTTTGTCTTTCGCAGGACCGTCCCCGACAATATCCAACTGAATGATAACACCCTCCTTCTTCAGATAGCTTATGGCCTTCAGAACTCTGTATATGTTCTTTATCTTAATATAGCTGTCTCTCATATGAAAAACACATAGGAACCTACCGTTATCGAAATCGTTCATAATACATTTTTGTTCAACGACTAGCGGGATACTGCAAAACTTGCACGAAATCCTTTCAATGCGCTTTCTGCCAAATGCTTTTTTCAGCTGCCTTTCCATCCAAGGCGATATGAGCACAATACTTTCTGCCTTTTCAAGAATTTTAAAGTATAACCACTTCATCAATGGCTTATATTTAAGTACTTTAAAATCTGTTTGCTGTATAGTCACGATATAGGGCAAATCAAACTTGATGTTGAGATAATAAGCGATTGGACCCTCAAAGGTAAGCTTGTGAGCATGTACATTGTTGAATGCGTTAAAATCCAGCCCTGTTGATACAACCATATTGATGGACTTTAATAATGTAAGCATAAAAAGAACGCCCTTTGGTAATCCAAATGTATTAGCCGCTAACACATTTCTATTTCTATATAGCTTTACATTATTTAATTTGTTTGTTCTGTTAAGACTGATGCAACAGGAACTGTTGCCATAATCAGTTATATCAATGATATTTTTAATTGCACTGGTTTTGTCCGGATTTATCACATCAGGATAGTCATAGGTTAAATGAAGTATCTTCATAGCTTATCTCCATAATGGCAGTTTGCTTTTGCATTGATTGCCAAAATACTTGATTCCATTTACTCTTACTTTTATAAAGCCATATGCTTTCTTTATCAAATTAGGATTTATGGGCATGGATAAGGTCTCTTTCCATAAATGCTTTATAACCATCCTGTGGAATTTATAAAGCGGAGGTCTTCGGTATTTCGAATTCACTGAGAGCATGGTGGACAATAGTTTTCTATTATTATATGGCCAGGTTTCCTCAATGGCTATATCCTGCTCGGCTGAGCTTTTAGCCCCCCAATTTCCCATTCTCTGCTCCCAGTAAAAAATGTCATATAAATTTACGGAATTTAAGTTCCGAATGCCTTCTGCATCGTTCAGCCACTTTTCTATATAGCTTTTAGCATATATGGAATTACTATACCCGGCGCCTTTACTCATTTTCTCGATATTGGCACCTTTGTTGTCGTTATTGTAGAAGCCCTTGGCAATACCGGCCCCAACCCCTGAAACATGAATATAATCAGGGATATCCTTGTAAAAGGAATAAATGAACTTTTTTGATGGAATATCCGATGCCACCGTCACATTTTTAAAATATATGTCATTAAACTCAGTATCGTCTTCATGGATGCCTATGATATTCTGTTCTAAATCCAATTTACGGAGCAGTTGTGAAGATATTCTGTAATCGGTATTACGTTTATTGCACACTTCTGTACAGAAAATATACTTGATTTTATTCTTCACAGGCTTGCTGGCTGCCAGATTCATTCTGCTGTCTACCCCTGCCGTTACAGAAAGGGCTACATTTTTGAACCGATAGACAACGCTGAGGATTGTTCCTCGGATAATCCTTGCTGTCTCCTCTACCGCGGTATTCTTATCCGGATCTATAAATTCTGACGTGGGCCAGAATCTTTTCACTTCTGTTCGTTCCAGATCTATGTAATGGTTCGGGAGCAGATGAAACAGGTTATTATATACCGTTCCGTCTCCTATCCAGGCACATTCTTTTTTATATTCGGCAGAATGCATGAACTCTTCTATTTCCGGCGTGAAATTGGTTTCCAAGTCTAATTCATATGCAATGATTGATGGCTGTGAGCCGTACCACGTTTGATTGTTATCAGTGTAAAAGTAGATTTGCCTTGTTCCGCAGGCATCATTCATTATTTTTACACCTGAGGTATCCTTCCAGATCAATACCCAACGGCCACTGTACTTGTCAATACATGCCAGAACATCATCAAAGCATTTACTGCCTTGCATGATCTCCTTAAGTATCTGATCATTGTCGTACTGAGGATTATATGGGTCCAGAATATATCCTAAGACATATATTCCCTTTTCATCGCTCTTCAGTTGACTAATCTGCAGATCAGGATGGCAGTATAAATAATATTTTTCTCCAATTATTCTCTTTGACCATCCATCGAATTTTTTAGCTTCTCCGGTTCCCATAATAAACTGTCTTCTGAATAACAAATTGTCTGCTTTATTCATTCTGCTTTCACCCCTTTATGTAATCTAGAGAACCCGATATTATTGTTTTATAATAATTAATCATATTTTTATTGTTTGTTTTCCGAATGAGGTTCAGCACCTGCCAGGCAACTTTTCGGAGGATGGATCCCAAGCACAAAATAACAAATAGCTTCTTAACAGTGTGTGGGTTGTAGTGTTTTCTCCACAATACTTCGCTGCTCTCCAAAATAAACCTGGCCTTATTAATACTTTTGCTTTCGACCGCATGTCCCACATTATGAATAATGCTTGCCTTATCACTGAAAACAATCTTGAAGCCAGCCTTTTTTAGTCTCCAGCAAAGGTCAACATCCTCACTGTACATAAAAAAGTCCTTGTCAAATCCGTCAATGAGTTCAAAGGTCATTTTTCTGCCCAGCATGAATGCACCTGATATCCAATCCACTTCTCTGGTCTTTTTAAAGTCAAAATACTTCATTGAAAAGTTACCCCACCATTTTATCTTCGGGAACAAATGATTCAGAAAAAAATTGTCCGCAACCAAATTCTTAATACTGGGATATTCTCCGCAGGATGGGAGTACCTGGCGATCTACCGTAAATGTAGCCGGACCTATCAAGCCTATACATGGATCTCTTTCTAACAAATAAATAAGTTCATTGATGTCTGACAAAAAGATAATGTCAGGATTTGCAAAGAGTATATATTTCCCTCTTGCCTCTTTAAGTCCTAAATTGTTTGCCCTCCCAAAGCCAAGATTCGCTTTCGCCTCTATGACTCTCACATGTTCAAATTCATTCAAGGTAACGGATAGCTGACTATCCTCAACGTAATTGTTAACAACCAGGATCTCGTAACTTAATGAAGTGATATTGTTTTTTATTGATTCTATATTGGCAAGTATTTCATCAATGCTTTTATAGCTCACAATAATTATTGACACATCAATCATGGCTACCCACCTTCCATTTTTCTATAGACAAAGAATCTGAAAACTCTTTTTAATAAACTGTAGTAAACGCGAGGATTTAAGCCGTATTCCCTAAGTAATTCTCTGATACTGAACTGATGAAGAAAAACAAGATTATATGCAAATACGTTGCTTATCCCCTTCCCGTGCTTACTGACAAGACTCTTTTGAAATCTTAAAATATCGTCAGCACTTATTTCATTCACCGTTAATCCGTTGGCTGCAATCGCCTTGTCAAAATAGTCTTTTCCCGTTTTTGTTCTGACAATAACTGCCGAAAGACCGGCATTATTTTCAATGAGTTTTTTATCCCAGGCATCTCCAACCGTTATGTCTGCGCCGCTGCCCAAAGGATCATCACAAACAGTACAGCGTAAACAGGAATATTTGGAGAGGCATTTGTTCCATGCGTCTAGGTATGGTATGCTTTTTTTACTGCCATCTTTTGTTTCTGCACAAAACATACCTGGCCACCCGTTTCCCCGGTAGGATAATTTTGTAATTTCTGAAGCTTCAATGTTTAAATTTTTTAAAAGCCTTAGCGTACCTTTTCTGGAGGGTGTGCATGCACACATGATGCTGATTTTTACGATGATTTTTGCTTTAAGCTTAGGAAGATGTTTTTCCATTTCATTGATGGCTTCAATTTCGCAAGGCTTTCCAATAAAAGCATATTTTTTGTTTTCCTCCAAAATATCCTTCAATACTTCACAATTGGATACAGGCGAATATCTTGAACCCGAAGCATTTAATACATCTGATTCCGTTTCGGCAATAAACGTTTTGTTTGAGAGAGGGTTGCCTTCGTCCTGTTTAACACAGATTGCGCCGTCGATATATTTTTCCTTAAGCAAAAATATCAAAAGGGAGCTTATTACACCGCCTGACGCAGCGTTATACCTTATTTTCTCATCCGTTGAACATGCCACATAATTGGCCAGAGTGTCTTCTATATGTAAGGCCGATAATCGTTTTGAATTCAATCTGTCTAAAATACGGTTACCCGGACAAACCTTCAGGCAAAGGCCACATTTGTTACATAACTTACTGTCAATGCATGGGTAATTGTAGCTGCTTCTGCTTTTCATTATTATGCAGTTCTTGCTGCATATGGCAGTACAAGCACCGCAGCCGGAGCAGAGTCTTTTTTTTAGTATCAGGTTAATATTGTCCATACGCATCCTTCACCACTAACAACTCATAATTACATGAAACATTGAGTTTATTTCTTCATTAACATTTTTTAATTTACTGTTTAATACACACTTGATATTTTTCCGATTATTGTAGCAAAACTCAATTTTTTTCATAATCTCGTCAATATCCATGGTTTGAGCGTCTGCAATGCACTCCTTCAACCCAAGCATATCCCATATCCCAATAAATTTTCTACTATACGCTATAGGTACAGTCGGAACTCCCATAGAAATGGCCCCTATACAGGAGTGCATCCTGGAACCTATGAAAAAATCACATTTTCCGATAATACTTTTTATTTGATCCTCCAGATATTCCTTTTTGAAAGTATAGATATACGGATAATGAGTTTTGTATTGGTCTGCCATCCTTCTGCATAATGTATAGTCATCTTCTCTCAAATCTCCAGAGCAAAGAACGTGAGGCACAAGCACAATATTGCAGTTTATATCAATAAAGAATTGAATAACCCGAGCAATCAGAGCTTTATAATCAATGATTAGACCAAATTGATTTTTACTTGTATAACCTCCATTAAAAAGTAATGCACTGATGTTGATTCCCACCAGTGGAGCACTATTTCTATTATTAACTTTCATAATGTCATTGATTGACTCTTCATCGGAGGGAAGCATATTAAATGCCATATCCGGCGATAATGCAGCCTTTGCTTTGGGTACCTTCAATTCGCTTAGTAAGTAATTGTAACTGACTATATCCCGCGAATAGTTCATATAGCAGTTATTCACGATATACTTGCTTACAGCTTTCACTATAGTATTATTGAAGGGTCCAATGGTTTGAGGCATCAGCACTAGTCTTTTTTTTATTGCTATTGTTACGAGCTTGGGAAGTGAGGTATAAATGAACCTCTTAAGTCCATAAATATCTGTAAAGCTGTCACCGGCACTTAGGTCCAAAATTATGTCTGCCTCAGCATACATGTTATATAAGGAGCAAGAATTCCTTCCTTTACCTCTCAAAAAAAACTGCTTCACCAGTATTTTCAAATTCTTTTTTACACTGGATGGAAATGCTTCAATGACATACGTATTTTCCCCATGGGTATACTCCATAATGCATTTTTCTTTAATAACAAATGAAAGCATCTTGATCTGCACGTCATCTGATATATTATAAACACCATTCAACAAACCTTTTGTAAGTGCATTGATTCCCATGTTCGCGCTTTGCAATGCTCCACCTACAACAAGAATTTTTTTCATTTTATTTGTTCAGCCCCTTCTATATTTATGTAATTTCAAATTTTTTTCTTATTTTTAAAAAACCAAGTTTTTCTCTTATATTTACATTGATTAAATTCACCTTTGCCAACGCAAAAATGCTTAATAAAAATGATATTGTTCCAAAAGTGAAAAATTCAATGATATAATTCATATTTATAATGCCCGCCAAAATGTAGATAGGAAAAACTACTATAAATGAAACACATAATATTTTAAATAGCTTAAGGTATGGTAGAATATACCTGATTTTAACTTTAGTATATTTACTGATCTGGTAAAGCTGCAGGTAAATAATCGTTATGTGCATAATTACTCCGGAAATGGTTGCACCCATCATTCCCAGTGGAGGTATCAATATAATATTAAACAATATATTTACAGCTATGCTGACTATCATGTTGTAAATTGTTACTTTCTGCTTTCCCATGATTATAAGTATATTGCCGAAAATAGTACATGATAATGGTAACCTTAACAAACGTACTAGAAAAATAGGGATACAGGAGAAGTACTTTTCTGAAAATAAAAATCCCACATAGGCCTTATTGTAGAAGCCAACGATGAAGAAAACCGGAAATATGATTGCAGAACCGATGATTGTTATCTTCCCCCAAATCTGCAGAGCTTTGCTGATATCGTGATTTGTATTATATTCCTTTGACATGTGCGGTAATGCAGCAGTAGCTAATGAAACGGTAACGAGGCCTACTATGGGAATCTCCATTGTTCCTGTTGAATAGATGGCAAATTGTGAAGGAGTAAAGTACCCTGATATAATTAATTTATCCAGGTGAGTATTCAATACCTGCATAATACCAACCAATCCTACCGGTATACAATAAATAAATTGTTCTTTGATGAATTTGAAATCCAAAGATAATTTTATATGCAGCCTATTCCATATCCACAGAAGCAGAAGTACAAATCGCAAGGCTTCTAATACTGCCATAATAAAAATGATTGTTGAAAGCCTATCATATCTATAAACAGCGCTGATAATTACAATGATAAATAAGAAATAATAAATGATATTATAAATAGAAAACTTTTTTGCAAATTCCGCACATACAAATAAATTTTCGATAAAGCTCGATGCAACCAATATGAATATATACATTGAAAATCCAATCAAATATTCATTAATATTGAGGATATTCATAGAACCTGCGATTTGACTTCGAAACACGATAAAAAGCAAGGTGCTGACTACTCCGCAGGCCAGGCTGATCATGATTGTATTTGAAATCAGCACATGTCTTTTTCTCAAGTCGATATTTTTGTAATAGTAGCTTACTGTCACAGGGATACCCAAGGGTGCTATTGCAAGTATTATGGTTGAGAGTGTTATCAACTGTCTGTATGTACCGTATACCTCCTTGGATACAATCCTTGTCATTACCATAACTACCACCATCATGACAACGGTTCTTATCCCCTTGCTAAGTGTCAGATAAAAAGAATCCTTAAGTATATTCATTTATTTAACCTTTCTTAATGTCCATCATTGTCTCAATAAAGCTACAGGGTTCAGAGAAATTTTCAATATTTAACCGCAGTGTTTTTATATCCCAATCCCACCATTTTGATTTTTTTATAGCGTCGATTGTGTTCGGATCAAATCTATATCCTATTATCCTAGCGGGTACTCCTCCAACAATTGCGTAATCGGGAACATTCTTGGTTACAACCGCCCCTGCTCCAATTACCGCACCATCACCAATTTCTCTGACCGAAGCAAGTATAATGGCATTCTGGCCAATCCAGACATCATTTCCAATAACCTTTTTCTTGTATTCAATCCGATTTTTTTCAGAAATCACACTATAATTCTTATTAAAAAATATTGGGTGCGTTGAAACATACCCGCAGGGATGATCCCTGTTGTAAATATGGACATTACTGGCTACGGAGCAATATTTCCCAACAATTGTATTTTCATTAACATTTTCAATATTGAAACAACCTCCATAGCTTCCTTCCCCAATTGAGATATTGTGATATTCTTTTAAGACTTTCCTCAGCCATGGCGAGTACATTTCTCCGCCATCATATTTTTTTATGAGGTTCCTGATCAATCTTTTTTTCTTATTATTGCATCGCTTATATAAACTGAATAGCAATTCGAAAATAAGCCTTTTTGCACTACCTTTCATTGGCTTGTCACTTCCTTATCCAGAGATAATTTTGCTGCTGCAATACCTACTACAACCCATAAAAATTTAAATGTACCAATTTCGTCCACTGTAAACAGTGCTACAAAATATGAAATAAATATAAACATAAAGCATAAATTGAATTCCTTGTTGAGTGTCCTAAATATGTTCCTGATATTCGAATAAATCAAGCTATAAATAAAGGTTAATGTAGATAAAAGACCCACAAATCCCATTTCTATATATTTTAAAATGTAATAATTATCAACCGAAACAATTCTTATTTCCCTTGTATTGCTTATTCCCGGAACCCAGTCATATACTTCATTAAGACGGAAAAAGCTCATTCCTCTGCCGGTTAATATATACTGGTCAGTTACAAGCTTTTTTGCAAGGTCAAATAGATAAAGCCGGTAGGAAGATGCGTTTGAGTTGGCACCAAATCCACCTCCACTACCTTTCATCATTACCGAATCCAGCAATGATCTAAAAAAGTTTCTGACAAAGCCCGGCAAAGCACCTGAAACAATACCCAAAATCAGCAATATCAGCAGAGTACCACCAATCATAAACAGTACCTGCTTGCTTCTTTTATTTGAAAACACAAAATAGAAAAATATCCCAACAATTAATGCCAGCATAGGTCCTCTGGATAAAGTGAAAAGAAAGTTTGCCAGTAAGACAAGTATAACCGCAAAATATGCAGCCTTTATTTTTATGCTGCTACTTACCTGCCATTTATATACTCCCATAGGGATTGCCATCAGCAAAAAATTACAGTACGCAAGCGGATGTCCAAAAGGACCTTCAATCCGGCTTTCTCCTAAGCGCTGATACACTGAAGAAGACAAAAGCTGCCTACTTGATTTTACAATATCAAGAAATGAAAACACATTAATATCGAGAAAGAACTCCAAAATTCCCAAAACAGCTATAAAAAGCGACGAAAAAAGGAAACATTTAATAGCTTTTTCAATATCCTCTGAAGAACTTATCCTGAAGAAAACGTAGATTGTAAGCAATACATTTTCCATTATAAAGGAAATAAGTATCTTTAGTGACTCAATATTCGGATATGTAAAATAATTCATTATATAGGAAAATGCCAGAAACAAAATTGAAAAAGTAATTACCTTAATTTCATTTTTAAATAATTTATTTTTAATATTTCTGAATTTATCCCGATTTAAAGTCAGATCTAATAGTATGACATAGATAAGAAGCAGTCTGCCCGCTGTGAGCAAGGGAAGTGCTCCTCCAATGTCAAATGCAAAATACGTTGGTACCAGAGGGTATAAGAAAATAAATGCGAAAAACATTTTTTCCTTAAAATAAATGGTTGTCAGTATTATAAGCAAACCAAAACTAATACCCACACTAACAATTGGATTTATTGCAGCAATATATAAAAAAGCAACAAAGGCAAGAATTCCGGCAGTTAGTATGATAGCTCTTCTTTTAAGAATTATATCCATAGAAACCTCAAATTAAGATTTTAATCATTGCTTTAGGCCTTTGATATATGGAATTGATGCAACAACTGGGAGTCCTAAGTATTTTTGAACATCTTCCTCGTCTTTGATTATTATGGACCGGAGATACTCGACTACAAAAATGATTACCACACTGAATAATAGGCCTGCCATTATAGCTATCGAAACATTCTTATTAGTCTTGTCATTTATTGAAAAAACGGGGATTTCAGCATTATCAAGAGATTTTAGTACTGATTTGCTCATAAATTGGTTTGTCCGATCAACTAATATATCCCTGAGTTTGTTGGCCATGCTCGCAGACAATTCTGCATCTACATCTCTTACAGTGATTCCAAATATAAAAGAATCCTTAGATGGCATCACTAATTTTATATTGTTCAGAAAACGTTCGGCAGGATATTCTGTCAAATTAAGTTCATTCAGCGCTTGATTAACAGCATTCTTGCTTTTTATGATCTCTGCATAGTTTCCAACAGCTTTCTGGGCACTTGTTATATCTCCATATACTGCAGTTACCCTAACTTCAGGCTCATCCATGGAGTTAGCGATATACATGGTTGCCTTTGCCTCAAAGACAGGTACCGTTTTATATTGGCATATGTAAAATGCTCCAGCTCCGGCTAAAGCCGGTATAAGAATAATAAGCCACAGCCACTTTAAGAGCAATTTGAAAATATACTTTAGTTCCATATTACCTCCACGTACTCATAAATACGATTTCAAAGTATTCCAACTGGCATCCTTTGAGGATAAGCGGGGCACCATTTCATTGAGAGGCCATTGAATTCCGATTTCAGGATCGTTCCACAAAATGCCGCCTTCATCCCCCGGATGATAATAGTCCGTACATTTATATACAAATTCAGCAATATCCGAAAGGACAAGAAAGCCGTGTGCAAAATCAGGTGGAATATAGAACTGTCTCTTGTTCATTTCCGATAGGTACACACCCTCCCATTTTCCAAAAGTCCTTGAATCCTGCCTTAAATCAACGGCAACATCAAATACCTCACCAGAAATGACTCTGACAAGCTTTCCCTGGGGATATTTCTTTTGGAAATGAAGTCCCCTTAACACACCTTTCACTGACCTTGATTGGTTATCCTGCACAAAATTCAAATTCAAACCAAAGTCTAAGAAATCTATATAATTAAAAGTTTCTATAAAATACCCCCGTTCATCATTCAATACAGTAGGTTCAATTATATAAAGGCCCTCAATTCCGGTAGAAATAAAATTAAATTTACCCATTACACAGCTTCCTTTTCATACATTTTTCTGTAATATTCCTGGTACTCACCGCTAGTAACATTTTGAATCCATCTGGAGTTTTCAAGATACCATTTGACTGTAATTTCAAGACCTTCGCTGAAATTCACCTTAGGTGACCACCCAAGCTCATTTTGTATTTTGGAAGGATTAATTCCATATCTTTTGTCATGGCCTTTACGGTCTTCAACAAATTTAATTAAGGTTTCATCTATGGAACTGTCTACATTTCTCCCCAGATAAAAAATTATCTCTTTGACAATTTCTATGTTAGTCTTTTCATTATGCCCACCGATGTTATATATTTCTCCAGCTAGAGCATTGTGTAGCACGAGATCAAGTGCCCTGCAGTGATCTTCAGCAAAAAGCCAGTCCCTGATATTGAGGCCATTTCCATAAACCGGGATCGGTTTTTTTGATAGAGCATTATTTATTATTAATGGAATAAGCTTTTCAGGAAATTGCCTAGGTCCGTAATTATTACTGCAGCGTGTAACATTAACCGGTAATCCAAAAGAACGGTAATATGCCATTACCAGCATATCTGCCGAAGCCTTGCTTGATGAATATGGACTGCTGGGCTCCAATGGTGTACTCTCAACAAAATAGCCTGTATCTCCAAGTGAGCCGTATACTTCATCGGTAGACACCTGCAGAAACTTCTTTCCGATAGAGCAGTCTCTATCAAGCCAATACTTTTTAACTACATTAAGCAAAGAGCATGTCCCAAGTACATTTGTTCTTATAAACAGTTCAGGCTCCAACAGGCTTCTGTCCACGTGGCTTTCAGCCGCAAAATTTACAATATAGTCAATATCATTTTTATTAAAAATATTGCACAGCAAGGTTGTGTCACAAATATCCCCCTGAATGAATTCATAATTATTGTTGTCTTCGATTGAAATGAGATTCATAAGGTTTCCGGCATAGGTGAGCTTATCCAGATTTATTATTCTGTAATCCGGGTATTTTTCCAGCATAAAAAGTGTAAAATTACTGCCTATAAATCCGGCTCCGCCTGTTATAAGTATTGTTTTCATGCACCCACCCCCGACTTCGATGTAATGTCAATAATATGCCCATCTACAAGCATGTTGGCATTAGCAAGGCTTTCAAAGGTTCCCGCATCGGTCCACCAGCCATCAAAAAAATCAAAAGAAAGCAGCCCTCTTCTTATATATTCATTATTTACATCAGATATCTCCAATTCACCCCTTTTTGAGGGCTTAAGCCTTCTTATTATGTCAAACACGCTATTATCATACATATAAATTCCTGTAACACAGTAATTGGATTTCGGAGTTTCAGGCTTTTCTTCTATTGAAATTATCCTTCGCCCTCTTAGTTCAGCAACGCCATATCTATTTGGATCATCAACCTCTTTTAGAATAACTTTTGCGGCCTGTTTCTGAGTTTGAAAATCATAAACAAAACCCGATATACTGTCCTTAAAAATATTATCTCCAAGGATTACAGTACAACTGTCATCACCTACAAAGTCCTCAGCCAGGCTCAGAGCTTGTGCTATTCCCCCTGCCTGATCCTGTATCCTGTATGTGAATTTTAGTCCCATTTCATACCCGCTGCCCAGTAGATTTACAATTGCACCTGCATGTTCTTTGCCTGTAACAATAAAAATATCATCTATACCCGCTTGTTTAAGCTTAAATATGGGATAATATATCATAGGATACCTCCCAACCGGCAGCAAATGCTTGTTCGTTACCTTGGAAAGCGGATATAACCTTGAGCCGGTTCCACCAGCCAGAACAATTCCTCTCATATAACTTTCTCCTCTCTTATGTACTCCTCCAGCGCTTCTTCCCAGTTTAGAAAGCTATTCATTCTAACCAGTTTGAGCATAAAATTATCAAGTACTGAATACTTTGGTCTTCTCACAGGGCTGTTGAATTCTTCTGAAGAAATAGGTTTTACATCTATTGATAAGCCTTTAAGCTCAAAAATTTTTCTGGCAAAATCATACCAACTGCATTCTCCTTCACAGGTGGCATGATAGGTTCCATAATAGTCTGTGTTCACAAGGTTAATTATGGCCCTGGCTAAATCCTTCGTAGAAGTCGGACTGCCAAATTGATCATTAACAACGTTGACTTCCCTTCGTTCACCGGCAATCCTTAGCATTGTTCTGACAAAATTTTTACCCTCGCCATATAGCCATGCTGTTCTTATAATAAAATGTCTGGGGTTCGCTTCACGTACGAGAATTTCACCCAAATACTTGCTTTTACCATAGCAGCATTGAGGATTGACTGCATCATATTCTCTTCTGGGAGTTTTTTCGATACAATCAAAGACATAATCAGTAGATACCTGTAAAATACCGGCCCCGATTTTGTTGCTCGCACCTGCAAGATTCCTGGCACCTAAGGCATTTACGCTAAAGGCTTTTTGTTCATTTTTTTCACACCCATCAACATCTGTATAGGCGGCACAGTTCACAACCATATCCGGCCTGGTTTCATTCAGAACCTTATCAACAGAAAACGGATCTTCAATATTGAGATTAAACAGATCCGTTTCGATAATTTCATATTTTTCCTTAGATTGTCGCAGCTGTTTTGAAAGCTCCAGCCCGAGCTGACCTCTACATCCGGTTATCAGTATCTTCATAGTACTTTTAACCCCCATCATTGAGTTTCTAATATGCTTTTGAATCCCCTAAAATTACCGGGATCGTCCTTACGATTATTTTGAAATCATACAGCAGGTTTCTTTCTCTAATGTATTTCAAGTCCAATCTGACCATTTCCTCGAAACCGACTTGATTTCTTCCGCTGACTTGCCAAAGGCCTGTAAGCCCAGGCTTTACAGATAGCCGCAGGTCATGCCATGCGTCATATTTGACCACTTCACGTGGAATTGGTGGCCGTGGACCAACAATACTCATATCACCCTTTAATATGTTGAAAAGCTGAGGTAGTTCATCAATGCTGGTTTTTCTTATAATTTTTCCTATAGACGTGATTCTGGGGTCTGCTTTAATTTTAAACATATTACCAGATGCTTCATTCATACTTTCATATGATTTAAATAATTTTTCCGCATCATTAACCATTGAACGGAATTTGTACATTTTAAAGATTTCACCCTTATATCCGTTTCTCTCCTGAGTGAAAAAGATTCCTCCAGGTGAAGTAAGCTTAATTAACAACGCAGTTATTAGAAAAACCGGTGCTAATATTACAATTCCAAGCAGAGCCAAAATAATGTCTGATAATCTTTTAACTTTAAGGTAAAAAGCCGAAACATTGTCAAATAAGCCCAATTGGTCAATTACACTTCTGACCTCAGCCAATTTCTCTTCCATAACTACCTATTCCTCCCTCAACAGTAACTATTTCCGGCGAATTTGATTCCAAAAGCTTCACAGCATACTCTTCATCGCAAAGTTTGTATATTTTATGAACAGCTTCTGGGAATATAGTCATATAATCCATGGAACAATGCGCATTTGATGCAACATAATCAGCCGCTTTTACCTTGAGAAGCTGATGGGCAACCTCTTTCACCAACACTCCATAAATGCCTATAATACTACCGGCATCAATCTGTACCTGACAATTTACAGCATGTATTAATTCAATGAAATCCTTAAAATTCTTTATAATTTTTCTGTTCCTCTCCGGATGCGCAATTATTATATTGATATTTGTAGCAGCTATTTTATGTATAAGCCTTGCGGTATACTCAAATGATATATTATAAGGTAGTTCCATTAATATACTTTGGGAATTACCAGTTCTTATACTATATTTCGCTTTTATAATACTTACTATCTTTTCATCAACTAATACTTCATTTCCAAGTCTGATATCTATTTTATAATCCATCGCTTTATCTACTAAAAGCTCAAACTTTTCCAAAACTCCATCATTGTTGAATATGCCGTTTTGAAAATGAGGTGTAGCAATAATAGTATCTATACTATTCTTCTTAGCTGTCTCCATCATCCTAATTGACTCTTCAAGGCAGCTGGAACCGTCATCAACTCCAAAAATCAAATGACTATGAATATCAAGCATTGTCTCACCCTCTATATATGCGTCTGTATTTTCGCATTAATAATGCCTAGCCTTTTCAATTCTAATGTTTTCTTAGGCTTTATATTCTTACAATTCTTCCGGTAATTAAAATATGATTTAAAAAAGCTGTAGTCTACCTTGCAAAGAACTACACCAAGCAGCCTGGCATCTGCTTTTTCAAGCTGCTCCTTTGCCTTAAGAACTTTTTTGTAATCATGCCGCTTGGACTGAATAACAAGAATCACTGCGTCGGTGATTGCTGCGATTATAGCGCTATCAATGACACTATCCAATGGTGGCGCATCAATTATTACTGTATCAAAGCCTTTGCCCAAATAATTGATAAAGCTCTTTAACTGACATGAATCAAAAAGTATTTGTGGATTTGAAAGACATGCTCCTATTGACACATAACTCAGGTTATTAATTTTGGTGTCTTTAATAAGTTTACCAGGATGAGTACCTCGTAAATCAATCATTGATAATTCCAGTTTCGGCTCTTCTATCTGTTTGGGCTGGCTTTTATGCTTTCTGAATTCAGCATCTATCAGAAGTGTTTTTTTATCAGAACAAGCGAGTGACGTAGCCAGATTTAATGCAATAGTTGTTCTCCCCTCACCCTGACTGCAACTTGTAATCGTAATGGTTTTAATTTTGTTTTCCTTGTCACTGAACATTATATTCGATTTCAATACTCTGAAGGCCTCTTGAAGAACACTCATTTTCATTTCGTTAGCTTTTTTCCCTAAAGCCATAACTGGATATCTCCTTTCGTTAATTAAACATAGACATAGCTTCGCCATGAGAATTAATTTAATAATCCCCTGAATGGTTCTTCTATGTCCTCCTATTAGTTCTCCCTAGGCCGAAACACCAGGAAGTAGAATCAGATTAATTATCATACTAATATGTATAACACATAAATAGGAAAATTTTCAATTATTTCCTGTTTATCACGATTCGATATTATACATATCAAATAGTATCTGCAAAGTCATTATGCCCATAAAAAGCATGTTTTCTCTTTCGCTTAAACCGTCCTTAGAAGTTACGCTTTTGATAAACCTATCGACTTTTACTGGATCAAACAGGTTGGATTTCTGTAAGCCTTCTTCTGAGAGCAGATATTCGATATATGGATCGGACATCATTTCCCCGGCATTAAAAGAGGACCTGTATGGGAACTTCTTTCTGTTAACGAGCTCCGCTGGCAAATACTTTTCTGCTATTTTTTTCAATATGTATTTTTCGTTAAGTGCTTTTAGTTTAAATCGATCATCTAACGACATGCAGTACTCCACCAATTCATCGTCCAGAAACGGAAACCTTACTTCCACTGAATTGGCCATCGATATTCTGTCCCCCTGCGAAGAAAGGAGGTATCTTGACAGGAAAGTCTCTATTTCAAGATACTGGCTCTTCTGTATGTCGGTCCATTCTCTGACTTCCTTAACGGACTCAATATTCAAAGACTCTTGATAATTAGGATACTGCATTTCTTTTATTATGGATTTTAAGCTATCTGAAAAAAATCTTTGAAAAAAACCGAACTGCCTCCAACGGGTATGGTGTGATTCCAACAAGCCATCGTTGTTGTCATGCATATAAAAATAATTCAACCCTCCAGCCGGCGCTGTTTGAAAACGGTTGTCCGAAAACTGATTTATTTTTCTGAACAATTGTTTCTTCAAGGAAGAGTCCGGATATTTTCGCAAGTAGTTCCGGATTTTTACTTCTCTAAAAATATCATAGCCTCCAAAAAGTTCATCTGACCCTTCTCCTGACAAAACTACCTTTACATTCTTTCTATTCACGAGTTCAGAAAGCTTGAACAAAGGAATTGGGCCTGCCCGCAGCAGTGGTGTTTCAGTATGCCAGATAATTTTTTTAATCAGACTGGGGATCTCGCTGTTTTTGAACACGATTGCATTTTGCCTGATTCCCAGATGATCGCATACCATTTTCTGATATTTACTTTCATCGAAAAAATTATCTTCAAAGCCTATTGAAAAGGCTTCAACAGAGTTATCATACTTGCTGGCTACGATAGATGTAATCAGGCTGGAATCAAGACCACCGCTTAAATAGGTAGATATTTTAACATCCCCTATTAATCTCTTTTGTACTGCTTTGGAAATCAGAGTTTCTATATCCTCAGCCGTACTTTTAAAATCAAGCTTCCGCTCGTTTTTTTCAAACCGTAGCTTGAAGTACCTGTCTCGCTTTATAACCTTATCCTGGAATTCAAGATATTCGCCGGGCAGCAGGCTGTAAACATCCTGAAAGATCGTGCGATCATGCTGAGGGGACCAAAAGGTAAATACATCAAAAATTGCCTCATTGGATAACTTTCTCCTGACCCTGCCGCTTTCCAGAATAGCCTTGATTTCAGAACCGAAGAAAAACTCATCATTCTTGTAGTAGTAATTCAAGGGTATGATTCCCATCCGATCCCTAGCCAATATGAGCTTCCGGTTGTTATTATCATAGATGGCAATGGCAAACTGTCCGGATAACCTTTCAAACATTTCTGTTCCATATTGCTCATACATATGTGGCAGTACAGCCGTATCCGAGTTGTTGACAATCCTGTGCCCCTTTGCCTCCAGCTCTTCACGGATTTGAACAAAGTTAAATATCTCACCGTTCAATATAACTATTATGTTTTCATTCTCATTAAAAGCCGGCTGTCTCCCATTACTTATGTCAATAATGCTTAGCCGTTTCGATACAAGTCCTACGTTATCCCGAAAATAATAACCTGTTTCGTCAGGACCTCTGTGAAAAATAATATCCCCCATATTTTTCAGGGTATTCTCATTGCAATTTTCGCTTATAAATCCCGCTATTCCGCACATTATGTACTCCTTACAGCACTTCTTTTTATTTTTCCGCTTTCTGTTCTAGGAAGTTGATCAATAACCTCAAAAACGTGTGGTCTCATATAAATAGGTACTTTTGAATTTACGAATTTTCTTATTACCTCAATTGAGCACTCTTTTTCCAATACAATAAAGGCTTTGATAACCTGAGCCCCGTCAACAGCACATTCAACGACGGCAGATTCTTTTACAAAATGGCAGCTGTTTATTACATTCTCTATCTCAACGGGACTTATCCTATGCCCCATATGCTTTATCATATCTGTCTTTCTACCCTTAATATAAATATAACCTTCCTCATCAACCGTAGCATTGTCTCCGGTATATAGCCATCCCCCTTTAAGAACCTCTTCTGTTGCATCAGGGTCCATCCAGTAGCCTTTCATTATATTGGGGCCGTGTGCGATAATCTCTCCAATTTCACCAGGCTTTATTTCCCGTCCAGTTTCATCCACTACCTTGAGCTCAACATTGCAAAGCCCCTTACCGATAGAACCCAATTTGTTCTTGAGCAATTCTGGTCTAAGATAGCTAAGCCTTGCACTTGCTTCTGTTTGTCCATACATAACATATACTTTTATTTTCGGGAATTTTGTGTTTATGTAAAGAACATCGTCATTATTAGTGGCCTCTCCAGCCAATGTAATATATCTCAAATTATCAAAAAATTTTTCATTCTCTTTTGTATTTTTAATATATTTCAAAAGCAAATTAATATATGATCCTACTGTTGAAAACCCGGATACCTTTTTCCCCTTAATCCCTTCAAGAACCTTGTAGGGAAATGCGGCAGCATTCTCAATAACAATGGTGCCCCCTACAAAAGTATGAGTTAAAAGAATTGAATTCCCATATGAATATGTAAACGGCATAGTTAATAAAACAGAATCTTCACTGGTAAGCTTCAAATAATCAATAATCGCTTCTGTATTGGCCATAAGATTACCATGTGTCAATGTAACACCTTTTGGATTGGCTGTTGTCCCCGATGTGAAAAGTATTTCTGCAGTATCATTTTCATCAACTGTAAAGTCCTGTTCATTTACCGGGCTGCTATCATAGCCGGAATTAGGCCAAAGAACACATTGGTCAACATTGACTATGTCTAAACAGTATGTGCTCTGAATTTTGTCCAGTTTTCCTGCTGTTGAATTACATGTAACAATCAGCTTTGGAGTGCATTTTTCAATAATATAAATAATGCTGTCAGTCATTTTTGCTGGATTCACAGGTACAGCAACTGCATTGATTTTAAGGGTTCCAAAAAAAGCGGCTATGTATTGTATTGAATTATCACACAAAATGACAACTCGATCCCCTTTTCGTATGCCTCGTTTAAACATATAATCCGAAATTTTTCGCGACATGCTCTCAACATCATTATAGGTCCATATTCGGTCCGTACTTTGCACAAATGCTTTATCCGTATATCTCCGGGAACTTTCAAAGAAAAGTCCATATAATCCTTTCATATACTCACACCTGATTTCATTTTTCGTTAAGCTACTTTTAGATAAATATCACTCAGCAGTAACTTCAGGAATGCCATCCCACCCTGCGATTCTTGCCATGAGCCACCACGCTGCATATGCTTTCATATTTGCATTAACAGGCTGACTATGGGCTGCTGTAGCTTCATACCAGTCCACACCAACTTTATGTGTGTCCTGCCATTCCTTTGCCCAGTTTTTATCCGGTTTTCTGTCCCCATCACTATCGTAACCACATGCATCATTTGCATATTTGTCTCCGAAGTATACACCATCAGGATTGTAACTTTCGATGTCCGCAAAGTCATATAATACTTTGTTGTTATTGATACAGAATTCCCTTATTTGTTTGTTGTTCTTTGCAAGTGTCTTTTTTTCTCCGGTACCATCCAGGTGACCAGTCATATATACAAAAGTAACCTTGGGATATTGTTTCTCCAGCTCCTGCATTAAATTCAGATAGGTTTTGACATATCCTGTACTGGCTTTTGACAACTGACCGCACCATGACCACATTACAACATTTATATTTTTATTTTTTTCAAGGTATTCTCTTGTTTTCTGAGCCCAAGCTTTATTATTTGGGCTTCCAAGATCGAGTTTAGCTCCGAAAGGATTATCCCTCAAGTCAAGCGAGTCCTCGGGCGACCCTTTTTTATAAATATAAGGACTCTTTTTGAATTCAGTTAATCCGAGTAAACCACTTATAATCTGGCTTCCGTGAGAAGTATGTCCATACACAATATGAAGGTCTTTTTTTGCTTTCTCTATCCATTTTAACGGAATTTGATCAAGCTCTATGCTGGTGTGGTTGATAACAGTACTTTTACTTATAGGCGCATTTGAAGTTAATTTGCCGGTTACATGATTCCCTTCAGACGTTTTCGCCTGATATCCCCTTACAAAGCAGGCGCTTGCAACGATTGCTATTAATAATATCATGGTTATGAATAAAAGGTTTTTCACAATATACCACCTCCTTAAGTTATTAGTACAATATTCATCTTATTTGGAACAGATTTTACACTTACCCGTAAAGAAAGATGCAGGAATGGATCTGGTTTCTCTTATTGTTGTTACTATTGAGTCAGATGGTATAATGCCTTTTACTACTGAACCCGCTTCGATAATTGTATTTCTGCCAATATGTGTTCCCCGTAAAATAATTGCACCTGCACCAATCCAGCAGCCTTCTTCAATAATTATTTCAGAACATTTGAACTCTGTAGGTGATACACCCTCGGCACTATAAGCATGGTCATGGTCATATATGCAAACATTAGGACCAAATAAACATCTGTCACCAATATTTATTTTATGCCTGCAAGCAACAATACAATTCCTGTTAAAAACTACACGGCTTCCAATATGCATTTCTCCAAAGTCGCATAGTAAATGCACATTTGTTCTAAAACTAACTCTACCCAAAGATAGAAAAGCATTTTTCCCTACAACAATTTCAGTACCCAACCTAAAATTCTGTCGAATACTTTTTATCTCCAACCGCTTCCCAAATCTTAACTTCAATATAATAAGCTTTAGAATACTTAATATTTTTAGTAACATTTTTACCTTCTTAATCTAAATATTTTGGAACATTTTTTTTACGATCTCGTACGTACTGTCATTTTTAACCTTCTTAAGCTTTTCAGCCCCTTCTTCCCTGGTCATGTAGCCTACCCTAACCATATTACTTATTTCAAAAGCATATGGGTGATAACCGAATTGATCCATGTGGCATTGATTCGCATAAGAATTCAGAAGACAATTTGAACTGTTACCATCGGTGTTTTCTGGAAACTCCCATCCGATCTGCTTTATTTCTTCTATTATTGCAGCTTCATTGTATGTATTTTTGACAAAAGGATAGTAGAGGTAAGGAATCCTATCTTCATTTTCCTTCATAAATTCAGAATTGAGAAAATATTTGTCATACTCTGTGCCCAACTCACTCACAATGTTATTTCTAATATTTTCAAATACTCTTAACACAGTGTGATAATCCAGCTTTAGTAGTGGCTTTGCAGTCTCTACCTGTCCCGGTGTCCACCCGAAGCATATTATGGGAATATCCCGTATTATCGCTTCATAATAGGTCATATTCTTTATCAGCATAATACATAGATTGCAGATTGAACTCGCTCTCTCCAATGACACTCTGGGGAATATTTTACCGTCCTCAACAAACTTAAAGGCTTTCAGTAATTTTTTTGCAGGATATTTTACTATCAAACTGTCTATACCCAGATAATCGGTAACCGCTTTTATGTTCTGCAAGCTTGATTCACTTATAAATCCATTATTATAGGTTACCGCAAGTATGGATGCATTATATTTTTCCTTGATCAGCTTTAATGTGTAGGTGCTATCCTTACCACCGCTAAAAGCCATAATAACCTGGTACTTCCGGTTTTTATACTTATCAAGTAATTCTGCAAATTCTTTATCTGGCGTTTCCTGATTAATTGGCATCTTAGTTGAAGCAGTACAGTAATTACAGAGCCCGCTGTTATTTATTCTGACCGATGGAATGTTATCGTTTAATAGACATCTTGTGCACGTATTCATAACCTTGTCCTTCCTTTCATTGCCTCATGCCATAACTCTGTTATTAATATACATATGAATTTTATTTATAGATTCAAAATTTTCAGGAATGATTTCGCGATCGTATATTTTGAAATTAAAGGTTTCTTCGATAAATGCAACCAAAGAAATAAGGCCTGTTGAGTCAATATACCCTTTGTCAATCAATGATTCGTCGCCATTAATTTCATCCATTGACTCGTTATACAGAATAAAGTTTTGAAAAAAAATTAGTAATTTGCCCATAATATCCTCTGAATTCATCTTTATCCCTCCACAAAGTATTTTTAACCTGAATAATTATATACTAGTAAATATATATCATATTGTATGATACACTAGTCCTTGTAATGACAAGTATTTATAAAAATAATTCAATAATCTAAACTGGATTTATAACACCTTGGATTTACTAAAGATAATAACAAAGTACAAGAATTTTATGACGTTTGCACCATTGTAATACTTAACTCTACAGTTCTCTGCTCTCCCATAAGATTAAGCACTACCTTAACTCTGCCTTTTCTTTTATCTATTGACATTATGTAACCTTCCATACCCAGCAATGGACCGTCGATAACTGTGACTATTCCGCCTTGAATAAAAACACTTGAAATCCCTATTATTTCATTATCGTAAGTGAGCCTGCTTATCAGCCTTATCTCCTGTTCACTTATTTCCTGAGGGCCATCCTTGTCCTGTAGCAATTTAATTACTCCAGGTACATCCCGGATCAAGCTATATTTATATTTGTTCATTTGTCCATTTAGAAGGACATATCCGGGGAACAGGGTCCTAAATTTGTACTCCCACTTACCACCTTTTCTTTCTCTCAGCTGTCTTTTCGGTACAAGTGCTTTAATGTCGTCCTTAAGTCTAAAATGTATTCTATCCCTGACCTTATCCTCTTCTCCGGTAATAACAAATAATGCATACCACTTCTCATTAGCATTCATATGACAACCCCTAAAATCTTATATATTTATACGTAATTTCCATACGTTAATTCTATGCTTTTGAGATTATACGCTTCTTTATATATTGTAAATCTAATGTTTTCTGCATTTCCCATCTGTTTAGTAACAATTTCAACAAATAATTTTAAAAATATTTAATTTAGTATGTTAAAATAAGTAAATAACTGTAATTATATAATGAAATAATTTTTTCCATTTCCTGATAAATCAGGGGGTCTCAAGACAAAAAAACGTATCATCAAGTTTTAATAACCTAATGACACGTTTTATGAATTTGTTACATGAGAAATCAAATAATTAATTTTGCAGCTCTTTAACTGCTTTTGCATATACTGCATCGTTTGTTTGCTTTAATTCTGACAGCTTATTATTGAGAACTTTTTGTGTGGAAAAATCCAGGGTCCCATAACTATAGAGATTGGAATCTTTCTGGAATTTCTTTAATGCATTAAATGTCTTATTGTCAAATGTCAGGTCAGGTGTATCAACATCATAGCCAAGTAATTTCAAAATACATTCAGCATTAAAAACATCCAGGTACTGTGTCCCCAGTTTTGGCTTAACAGTGATCGATAGCTTCTCCAGTAAGTTTACCGGAAGCTCCAAGTTCTTATCTTCTACATAAATGTCCGGTTCAATGCCTTTTAAATCAATGCTTTCCCCGTTCGGTGTGTAATATAATCCAATAGTCATTTTAGCCCAACCTAAAAGGTCGCTTTCATAGGAATCTACTTCTAAGGCATTTACAGTTTTATCTGTTGAATTTTTATTAAGTCTCTCATAGCCTTCCGGTGATAATATAGGAGTAAAGGTCTGAACCTTTGCCTTACCATAGGTTTTGCTCCCTAAAACTATACCTGCTTTAGTATCTTTTATGGCACCGGTTAATATTTCAGATGCACTTGCAGTATTTTCATTAACCAGAACTGCAAGCTTATATTTTATTTTTTTCAATTCCGAATAATATTTAACATCCTGCTCTGAATCGTCCTTATAATCCAACGTAGTGATTAATCCTTTTGGTACAAAGTACTTTGCAACATTAACCGCCTGATCTACAAGACCCCCGGGACTATTTCTCAGATCAAGTACTACTTTTGTCATATTTTTATTATCAAAATATTCAAGAGCTTCAGAAACTTCACTATATGTATTTGCAACAAACGAGTCAATCAATATATAACCTATATCCCCTCTTACTTCATAGCTAACACTTGGGATATTTACCTGGGCTCTTTTCATTGAAAAGGATAACACTGCTTGCTGGCCTTGCCTTAACACTCCTATTTTAACTTTTGTTCCGGCAGTGCCCTTTACTTTCGCAACTACATCCTCGAGTAGCATTCCTTTTACAGATTCGCCGTTTACTTCTGCTATTTTATCGCCCGAGAGTATACCCGCTTTTTGAGCAGGAGACCCGGTATAAACTTTTATTACAGATATGTAGTCCTCGTCCTGCTGAACTTGAATGCCAACCCCTTCTACTGCTCCTTCAAGGGAACCATATACAGCATCAAATTCCTTAAGATCATAAAATGTCGAGTACTGGTCTAGCATATCAAACATTCCATCAACAGCCGACTTGATTAATTGATCTTCATCAATATTTCCATTATATTTTTGCTTAATTAAATCAATAACTTCCTGTAAATATTCAGCGCTCTTTCCACTCTGTGTTTCAGCCGCATATATATTGCCGCTGAATACTGTCAGCAATAACGTTAATGCAACCGCAACCGCTGTAAACTTTTTAAAAAATTTCATCTCTCTTGCCCTCACTTTTACTGTCTTTAATAAGTTCCGCTCGACCTGAAGGTCGAGCTTCCATCTCCTGTACTTCTATACTCCTATACTCCTGAATACTGCTAATAACTTACAATCCAATCCATATATTCCTTACGGATATCACTGCTCATGTAGTCTATATAAGCCTTCATCATATCTGCAGCTTTTGCATTGGTCAATTTTGCGTTTGGATGAATATAGCCTTTATTGTCCTCTTGTATTAAACCGATTTTTTCAGCTACATACATAGAGGGCCTTGCAAAAGCCGGAATTTCGTCATTATCCTTAAAGCTTGTTACGGCAGAAGGATTAGGTGCCAGACCGTCCAGACCAAGAGAATTTATCATCATGGTCACTGCCTCAGCTACCGTTATCATAGCCTCCGGCCTAAATTCACTCATGCCTCTTCCTGATGCAATCCCTCTGGTTCCGGCTTCATTTATGCTCGCAAACAAAGCATGATTTGTCGAAACGTCAGAAAATAATGATTTCAACGTTGCGCTCTTTTTACTTGAAGAGGTTTTCTTAGGCTTAAATACCGGATCTAAGGGAACCTCTTTTGCCACCTTTACAAATGCATCTATAAACTCAGCCCTGTTCATATATTCCTGAGGGTCAAATTTTGTTGTATTCTTAAAGGCCTCCAAGCCAAAGAGAAGGGCTATGCTCTCTTCCGAGGGGTGACCCTTTATCTGTTTTAGGTTTGGCGAAACCAGCCTTGTCTGCGTTGGAAAGCTCTCATATTTCAAACTGTCTTGAAACTTAACAATTTTTGTGGTTGGTTTCTTATTTTTATCCAACTCACTTAAGCTTGCAGAATATTTCAATATATTTTCATTCCTTTGCGATTGAACGTAACCTCCGTCAAAGCTAATTTGATTTGGCTTGTTCTCATAATATTTCAGTTCCTTTTTAGTTGTAGTAGAGATATCAATATCAATTTTTCCAATAGCTACAGACGCCTTTCCTGGCTCGTTCAGAGATATTCTTTGGGTAATCAACTGCGCTTCAGCAGTACTCCAATATCCGTCATACCCATAATACTTTCCTGTTGACTCAACTGTTACGGTATTTGAATTTGTTGTAGTACCTATCCGATACGTTTTTTTACTCCATAGCTCACCGGCATAGTAATTAACAGCAGGTTTTATATCATTGAGAATAGATTTTGAAAGCTCATAATCGCTTATATTTGTTATTCTGTAGGTAGTACTTCCGATAGTAAGGGCTTCTGTTGCCACTGTCAGTTGGGTGGATTCTGTCTTTTGACCATTTTCCTGCGGCTCTATTGTGGTAACAAACGTAAGATTTCTGGACAATCTTGCGCTTTTCCCCGTATTGCTCAAAGTATATGTATATTTTGTAGTCAGCGTCTGAATGCTGGTCTTTGAATCTGTTTTCAGCGATTTCTTTATGATAAGAGATCCGCTTAATATAATCGGAGTACCGGTTATGAAACATGGCTCCTGGTATTGATAGCTTATTTTGTTTGGCGCCTCTCCCGAAGAAATACCTCCTTCATAGCCGCTGTCCCCCTGCCTTGCATATATATGGCCAGGCACTACCAGGGTTAAAAGCAACGCAACAACCAGACTAAAACATATTATACGTTTCATAACGCCTAAATTCCTAAAACTACTGAATATACTATGCAAAATATTAGACCTCCATT
>CAYQCA010000003.1:39440-63141 GCA_964415835.1 uncultured Clostridium sp.
CTGACCTTATCTCCCTTTTTTATTTCGGACGGATTTATTCTCTGATTGTTCCTTATTACCAGAGTATTTTCTAAAATATCAAAGCTGCTGTCATTCATATTGACCCACAGGTGTGATGTGGCATTGTAGTATTTACAACCCCTCAAGTCAATCGTATCCGGCTGTACTATTACTGAACCATCATCTCCGATCTCTCCTCCTGAAGTTACTTTAACAGTACCGGAAATATTAAAGCTTCCGAATGGCGCGGTACTAATTTCAACAGCTTTTGTATCATTAGCCAGTATATATATCGTTCTGTCTTTAAAGGTTCCGGTCCCGCTATGGCTCGCAAAATCACCTTGACCTATAATTCCGTCTTTATCTGTAATTCGGGTATCTGATGAAAGTGAAAATGTAATCGGAGTATTTGCATAATCCCAATTTGTGCCATTGAGTTTTGAATAAGACTGGAGCGTCACTGTCTTGAACTCATCTATGCTGCTTATTCTTCCTCTGTATAGCTGAACTGCCTGTGCTCCCGGTCTTTGTTCTATGGAAACCACACCGGCTATAATTTTACCTGAATCTGCATCCCTGTTTGCCATAACGTAGGCATAATCATTGGAGGATACGCTGCTGCCTTTAACCAGCCTGCCATCCTTTATTACTATTGTGCCTTGATTATAAGAAATGTTTTCCAATGATTTCTCCAATGTAAACTTGTTGGTACCGGTATTATAAACCTTGTCATCATATGGTACTTCTTTATCAAGTTCATTGATAAAGGATGCTGCAACCCCGTATTCCCCGTTGCCGTAGTCCTTTTCGCTTACAATATAAACTGTTGTGTCTGCCAGGTAAGTATTCAGCTTCTTTATAGATTGCTTATTACCGTCATAATAGGCAGCAAAATTATCTCCAATTTCTATGGTTTTAAAAGGTTCTGTTATTTCCTTTACCCATTGTCCTTTTTTCAGCGTCCATGGGTCACTTAACGTTATCTTGTCTGAAATGTCATCATAGCTTTCAAAAGTGCCCTTATAAATATTTGCTACCAGCTTGTCGCCGCCTTCAATTGTCATCTCTTTAAGAATTGTTATATTTGGTGCCTCATTAATTAAAAGCTTTACTCTGTCTCCATCCTTTAACTGACTGTATTTCGACAGTTTTCCGTCTTTAATTATATTTACTCCGTCTATACTGTATGATTGCTGTCCTATATCAGTTTCAACAAGAACAGAGCTTAATTTCTTGGATATTACTGTTCCATATCGAACTGAATAATTTGGCACACTACTGACTGAAATTACGCTACCTGTATCATCCAATCTTACAAAAACAGTATCTCCAGCCTCAATATCCTCTAGTTCCGCTGTTTCATGATTTTTATATACTTCTATACCATTTGGATCTGAATAATTAAAGGTTCTGAGGGTTGACAGTGCTAATGGTGTTTTTCCTGTCCCATCCTCATTATATAAGGTTAAAAATCCTAATTGAGGGTTGTTTTCCTCTACTATACCCGCAACCAGCCCCTGCTCCCTTTCTTTTTTTACTGTTATGGGCATCAGCTCGGTAATCATATTCTTTTTTATACCCACAATTACAATGCTTTCCGGCTTAATGGACGAAACATTTACAGGTGCTTTTGTAAGTGCATTTACTACATTACTTGTATAGGAATAATTTTCGTATATTATATTCCCGTTTGCAAGGGTCTTCTTTTCTTCGTTGGATATATCCTGGTTAGGGTATTTTATGTTCTGCTTTAGAGGAGTAATGTTTATAGTCCTTGCGGTATTGTTGACACTATTGACATATGCCGCAATATATACGGTTTCTCCGCTATTTGATAAAACGCGCGCATACTGCACTATCTTATTGTCAATTCCGGCAATGTACTCTATCATATCTCCTTTTTTTAGACTCTTGGAATCTGAAATCTGTCCATTTTTAAACACTGGGATTTCTGTCCGGAATGACGGTTTAGCATTTCCGGTAAGCTCATTTGAGGTAGTAGCGGGCTGCTGATAACGGGTTTCTACTGTAATTTCGTCCAGCAGCCCCTCCGAATTGCGCACAAGAAACGTAAGATAATCTGTTCTAAAGCCCTTTGAAGTATCTTTAACACTCTGAATATCTTCAATTGTCGCGGTTCTTTTTTCCATTGATCTTAACGGCAAAATAACGTTTTCAGCATTTTTAAGAATCCTGACTGCCTGTCCTCTTGAAATACTCTGATTAGGATTAAATCTACCTGCCCCATCACCGCTCATTATGGTACTTTCCAATATAGCTTCTACATAGGGAGTGTAATCAGGTTTGATACTTCTCCAATCTGTAAAATTGCTCAACAATTGCTGTTGGTCATACACAGGTGGCATCATTAATGCTTTTGCAAGCCAGGTGGCAAATTCCTGTCTTTGTACAGGCGCGCTCCGTTTAAAAGCAGCCGGATCAAGGCCGGCCTGGTCATCCTGCATGGCATCTGCCAATTCCTGCTGGGTAATAAGTCCTTCATTTGCTGCCAGCTGGAGACTTCCATCAAAAAGGACACTCTGGGGATTAGTCTTTTTCTGTCCCGCCGCTCTCGCATCGTTTAAAGCCTGCCCTTGTGTACTTATATCCTGGGCTCTGTTTGCAGCCATATATGCCAGGTAGAGCGCCAATTCCTTTGATATGGATGAGTTCTGGTTAAACACTTTATTTCCAAGACTCGGGAACAGTCCAAGTGCACCGCTCTGATAAATGGCATCCTTTAGATCATAGGCTGCATTGTTTATATCTGTATACTTAAGATTATTTATTACAGCTTGTCCGTTTTGTGTTGCTGTAAAAGAATTTACAACCTGCTGGTTTGTGACTGCAGCGGACGCAATACCTGCTTGAGCAATCACAGCCGTACCGGTTATTAATGCAATGGCTTTTATTATGGATTTTTTAATTAAAAAGCTATTTTTAAATTTGATTAGTTTAGTCAGTATCATCGATTTAGCCTCTGTTTTTTAAATAGTATAACACCTATTTATATATCGGCTTTTTCGTGGATTTTTTTATTAAAGTTTCGTTACAAAGTAGGATATTATCAATAAAGATGCTCCCGAAATAACTGTGCGAATTAGTAAAGACTCTCCGAAAGCTCTTTTGCCGCCGCCAAAACTCGACATCCTGTCTCGGGTCTGGCTAAAACCTACATCGTGTATAAAACTCTATGTAATCATTTGTATCTCATACCCTTGTGGAACATTAGTCTCGTAAACTGCCCTGCCGTTTTCTTTGTGCCACCTGATGTATAGTCTTGAGTCCTCAATTGGAAGCCATCCCTCACACCAGTCAATTTTTATATTATGGCTCTTTCTTATAAATATTTTTTTCTCTTCTTTATCAATGTTTAATATACCCAGGGCATCTCTGTAAAAGCAGTGCACCACATGGGAAGCAAATCCGTGGTTGCAGCTGGCACTGGTGTCCACATTTTCCCATAAAGTACCTGTTTTCTCAGCCATATAATCAAAATATCCTTCTATATTATCAATTACCTTATCACTATGTCCATAACGTGAAAGAATCTCAAGTCTTAGATAATTGCCTATAAATGCATTCGCCGGGTATACTTCCGGAAACAAGCCTGTATCTTTCCTTTCCGGCCCAAACTTCTTCATCAGCGTTTTCCAAAGCTCAGCATGTGTTTCAGGAGTGGCTATATTGAAGTAAAAAGCATAATACTGACATACTTCAGTTGTGTTTTCAGTTACTCTCAGCTGTCCATCCTCTCTTATGGCATTATCCACAAAAAACTTTCCATCGTAGGCTTGCTCAAGTATTGTTTTTCTTAGACTGCCAGCCTCTTCAAGCATCCCGATATCCTTGAATAAACGTCCGGCCGCTTCCATGGCATATGCATAGAGCATATTACTTGGATAGTTTACATTCTGTATCAGTTCATTTGCTTTTGACCATTCTACAAAAACCCAATTATCCAGGTTCTCAAGTAACCCAAACTCATTTTTGAATTCTTTAAAATACTCGAACAGTTTATATACCTTTTCCTTAAATTTATCTACCATTTCTCTATCAGCCGTGCGGACAAAATACTCTTCCAGCTGGACAACAAACCATAAGGCCCAGTTAGGAATGAATACCCCATCATTATGGTCAGCGGGATAGCACATGGGGAGCATTCCCTCTGGTAAGAATTCAAATTTATCCGGTAAAAGATAGTTCTCTAGGAAGTTTTTCTCTATCAACGATTTTCCCGTCAAGTCATATTCCACTCTGGAAGTAAAAAAACTGTCGCAAAGCCAGCCCGCCCGTTCTCTGGACGGACAGTCCATAAACACATCAAGGGCATTTTGTCGGAAGGTTTCAACTCCGGCTTCGAATACTCTGTTTAATTTATCATTACTGCATTTAAATCCTGCTTCCTTTATTTTTGCTCGTGAATATTCCCTTAGAAATATATCGGTAAAGCTTACCTGCCCGGCAATTACAATAAGTTTAAGATATTTTAAAGAATATGGCTCCATAGTCTCCAGATGATATGTGCCCGGCTTCATTTCATACTTTATACCGTTTACACATACCAGACGTTTGTAATCTATATCCCCATCAATAAGAATTTCATCAAAGGTAGCGTATAAGAGAGTATTATCATTACATTCCAAGTCAAACCCAAGAAATCCTGTATATTCATTCCCCAGGTTAAAAATTTTGAACTGACCGGCTCCAATTACTGTTACTCTACTTTTATCATACTCTGATGTTTTCTCTATCAATGTCTGCGTTTCAATCTCATCAAGTTCATAAGACACAATGGACTCAAGCTCATTTTCAGCATAACCCTTGAATTTTGGGCTGATATTTACTAAGGCGCGATCTCGCCAGTATTCTCTTGCCTTATCCAGCTTTACTACTGTTCCTTCAGCAACCTCATAAAGTGGATTTCTCACATCTAATTCGGGGTATGCAATCCTTCTGGCAATAAGGTTTTTAGGCAGAGTCTCACAGAGCTTGGCTTCTTCAAAAATGGCAGTCTCGTCCTTTTTCCAACTGTCAAAATCCTGTCCAATCCTATATGCCTCAACAAACGTACGCTGAAAGCTATATCTCTGTACCTTCTGCAAGCGATCTTTGATATGGACGGCTTCAAAATCGGTTGAATTGTGCTCTGTAGCTGCAATTATATTATCCCCGTTTGCAAGCTCGGCCTGTAAAAAGGAAGGCTGATCAAGTAAATAATAGCTGTTTACATTATAACCTGCCACCTCTATGGCTATTATATTTGTGCCCTCCTTAAGCTTATCTGTTAACTCCCATTCATCAACGCGATAAAAACCATGGGGTCCTCTAGCCGGTCCGCATCCGGAGAATACACCGTTTATAAAAAAGCGATATATACTGGAAGCTGCCACTGTGAATGAAACCTTGCCATGCTTGGGTTTATCAAAAATTGCTCTAAAGCCCATTGTAAGATTCTTTTCATATTCTCTGCCTTCTGCCCAAACGGGTTTTGCCTGTCTAAAGTATGTAATTTCATTTGACTTTTGCATATATATACCTCTATCCTCATTTCATTAAGATCAATCCTTGAAAAATATCTGCATTTTGCTTTGCTTTACCTCTTCATCAGTGGCATTAATAATATTCTTTATAGGCTTAAAAATCACTCCGCTGTTTGAAACCTCATAGAATCCATTACCTATATTTTTAAATGCATTCCCCTTTTCCAAGTTAATGGGTTCACCACAGTTTTCCGTACCAAGCATAAGAAAACCGTGCCTGATAGAATGATAGCCCTTTATGCTGTTTACATTTATTGTTGTTTCGGTTCTTATATTGATTTCAAAATTGAGTTGGATAGTTGTCCCTGTTTTCAAAACTGCCCAAATCTCTACAAATCCCTCTTCTGAAATATTTACAGGGAGTTCTTCTTCGTTCAATGTGAGTTTAACGGTTTCTTTCGGTGTCCATGAAGGTATAAATAGCTTCAAAACCTTTTTTCCAATGCAATCCGAGTTAATAACCTCAAATCTTACTTTGCCAACTTCAGGGTACCCGGTAATCTGTCGAAGAGTTATTTTACCATCATCGAAAGTGAATTGGGAAGTACTATCATTATAAAAAGGTACTACAATCTCATTTTCACCAACAAAGTAATTATATTTAACGGCTCTTGAGAGCCCTTCTCCTCCCCGCATACTGCAGCACCAATAAGCCTCATATAAATCTTTTCTAGGTGTTAGGAATTCATCCCTTGCTCCTGAGCATATGTCACAGCCGAAACCTCCGTTAGGTCTCTGCCCATAGCTTATAGCATTATAAAATATATTGTGTGCATACTCCAAATAAGCCTGCTCACCGGTATTTTCCCACAAACCTTCAGCGAGTACAAATGAATCAATTACAGCACATGGCTCCGTCCACTCAGGACGGTTGAACCAATTGTAATTTGCATAATTCTCTGTTATTCCTTCTCTCAGGTAAAGCGAAAATATATTTTCAACACAAGCTAAGAACCTTGCTTCACCGGTAAGCTCATAGTATCGAAGAATTCCTCTGCATGCTGACAGTGTGGCATGAGTCTGAAAGGATAATGCTAAAATATCAATTGTAAGAAATTTTTCTATCATCTCTTCAATCAGTGACTTCAAATCGGTATCTTTCAGTATTTGATATGCATGTGTAGCGCCATCCAGCAAGATAAATGCACATCCCACATCAGTGGAAAGATACCAATTCCCCACCGTGCCATTATAAAGACTACCCATGGCTTCCCCTGCGGATACTCTGTCATCCGGGCTTACAGGATATTTCACATAATAACCTTTTGCTCTAAGTACAAGATTTTTTATAACATTCTGTATGATTCTCAGCACACTTTCGTCTTTTTTCCATAGGTAGTATTCTACCATAGCCCTTAAAAACCAACTGTGTCCTGAAAGCTGTTGCTCGTCAACCAATCCATCTGGAAGTACCTGTCCAAAATAACCCATCTCATTAAGGTGTAAAGGTAATTCCTCCATTATTTTTTCAAGATATAACGGCTGTCTATGTGTTGCCTGAGCAAGCAGAACCAGTGCAAGTATTGTTCTGCCCTCAAAGTCGCCCGGCCAGGAGTACTCCTTCATAAATATATTTTCCGGTTGGTATTCTTCTCTCTCAAGCCTGTCAAAATTCATATGGATACGTTTCTCTAGTTCTCCATAAATATGTAAGTCTGAAAAGTTAATTTGCTTCATTTTTGTCTCATTAATTGTAATATCGAACCTTTCAACATCAGTACCATTACTCTCCATGAACATCCTGAAAGGTTTGCCTGTTATAGATAGATCCTCCCCACCGCAGGAATCCAACATAGTGAAGTATGGATTAGCTAGATCCTGTCTATCGGTAGCCACGTAGCGTGCATCCTCCCAGTTTACCAAATCATCACTGAGCGCTAGTATCAGAGCCCCTTTTCCTGCCTGCCAATACTCTGTATCAAAAGTAGTCATTATATATTTTTGTAGATATGTATTATAGGTTACACAAGGGATACATCCGGCATCAAATATACAAGTTGCTTTCCCCATCAAACCCGGTTCACAAAATTCTCCGTTATAATATTTCATCCATTTCCCCGGAAGGCCGTTGCTTTCAATAGGTGCTCTGGCAACATATACTCCGCTTTTTCTTCTATGATTTACACCTTCATCAAAGCTTTTACAATGCATAGTATAAAAAATATACATAAATCTGTCTCTTTCATTTACAAACAAAGAAAAATCCCCTGCCCCAAGGCAAATATCGTCAAGCTTTTGCCCTCCTGATATAATACCATCAGGACGATACTTTTCCGACCAGCAAGGTGCTTCATCAGAAATTATCCAGCCTTCAAAATCCCATGATAAACCTTTGTCCCTCGAACTCATTACCCCAATGTGCCGAAAGTCCGGTTCCCCTATTTGCTGCTCATGAACAGTATATGATGTATCGCCCGCACCCCATCCTGTTTCATTATGTATATAGCAATAGAAAATCCCGGTTATTTTATCGATCCATAGTCCCATAGGCCACAGCTGACCTCTTGATAAAGGCCCTGATGGATAACGACTCCCGTTAAAAGCTTCACCGGCAGGCCCTAGCTTGAAATTATATGTCACTTCGCCTTGAAGCTTCATAGCATCAATACTATTTCCTTTCCAGAGTGTAACTCCCCCCAGGTTTGTATGTCCAAGCAATGCCCATATGGTACCATCGGAATCCCGTCTGAATGCAAGTATAGAATCCTGGTAAACGCCAGTAGCGTTAATAAATGGGGTTGTCGTTGTCTCTGATACCTTCCAGCCTCTGTTCACCCATTCCTCAATATCTTGTTTTATTTTGTTCAACATAATCACTCCCCCTATAATATTTTCCTAAGTTAATTCTATAGCCAGAGTATCAATGTTCTCAGATATCAACCTTGGTAATTTTATAATAACAGTTGTACCTTCATTTGGCGTACTTGTGTACTTCAAACCATAGTTTTCTCCTAGCAGCATTTTTATTCTTCTGTTTACATTAGTAATTCCATAGCTTTTATCAAACTCACTGTTTGACGTAATTCCATTTAGAGTATTGACCATATTCTCTTCTATCCCAATACCATCATCTGAAATTGACAAAATAATATCCCCATTTTCAATTCTTTCTGAAATTGCAATTGTACCTTCTTTTTTGGGTCTGATACCATGTAAAATTGAATTTTCCACAACAGGCTGAATTATCAGCTTCAGTGTATAAAGGTCCAAAAACTCAGTATCAACATCAAATATAATATCTATGTCTATCCGATATACAGATTTTGCAATTTCCACATATCGTTTGACCATTTCAATCTCTTCCCTCATTCGACAAACAATTTTACCTCTGTTAAGAACACTTTTATAAAAGGCCGAAAGATTTTCAGAAAGATTCATTATTTCCTGCTGTCCTGATTGCTCAGCCATTGCCGATACCATGGACAACGTATTGTACAACAGATGTGGGTTAATCTGTTCTTGAAGCAGCTCCAGCTTTGTCTGATTTATTGTTATCTGTGACAAATAATCATCCTTAATGAGAGTACGAATTCTGTCAAGCATCTTTTCAAAGTTTCTATCAAGCTTCCCTATCTCATCATTTCCTTTAACCACTTTACTGGTAGTGAGGTTACTCCCGTTTATTTCATTCGTTTTGTCCAGAAGTACCTTTATTCTTTTTGTAATAATTGTTGATATCCCATATGCTATGACAATACAAATCAAAACAGCCGCAAATATAGCTATATATGTAATTAAGGTTATTACCTCAGTTTTTCCTGTGATACTTTTCTGAGGCACCAGATAAACAACTTTCCATTTTGTACTTACCGAAGTCATTGAGCCGGCAAGAAATTCTTTTCCTTCCATTGTGACCGGGCTCACCCCTTCACTTATATCCAAATCCATTATTTTTTTGTAATAGTACTCGCCGTTATATTTTTTGTCTCCTCCTGTAGCTATTATGTTTGAATTTTCATCCAGATAAAATACACTGACATTACTACTCTTTAAATTGCTGTCAAGAATGTAGGATATTCTTTTCACAGGTATAAAGAGCTGAAGCAGGCCTGCGTCCTTTGCATTATTAAAGTCCACCAATCTACGGGTCAAGGAAATATACATATTACCGTTGATAGTCTCACCATAATGCCATAAAAAAGCTCTTTCCCCTTCAAAAAGCGGCTTAAGCCACTTTTCATTTCTGATGGTATCCACTTGAGCAGCTATTCCATATGATGTGACTGTGGTATTTGAGAGATACAGCTTGGTATGTATATTACCTCCTCTTGTGTTCATGTGGGACATTTCAGGATATTGGAAGTCATTTTCAATATATGATAGAAGTTTTGTAACTTTTTTATTCATGCTGACAGCAATATCTATCTCCTCAGCATTAGCCTGAATTACCTCCTGAAGCTCTTCACTATTAAAAATCATATTTGTCCTGTCCATGTACGTTTCAAAAAAGTAGTCTAAGGAATTATTCAGCTGATGCATGCTTTGAACCAGGGATTCTGTCTCAGTTTCTATAAGATATTTTTGCGAATAATAATTTGACATTTCGCCCACAATCAACAAAGGCAAAATGGCTAAAATTGAAAAAGAAAATATGAGCTTATTCCTCAGCTTAACATTGTTTAAAAATCTGGAAATTTTCATCGGATAACCCTCTCTCTGTATTCTTTAGCTGTTATCCCTGTTTTCTTTTTAAATACACTGCAAAAATAAGCCGCATGACTAAAACCAAGCGAATCTGATATATACTGGACTTTATTCCTGACATCTCCCAGCATTTCTTTGGCCTTCTCAATTTTTGAATCTGTAATAAAATCGCTGATAGTTTCTCCATATGCAAGCTTAAATACATAGTTCAGGTAATTTGGACTATAGTGGAGCTCCACAGCCAAATCATCCAATCCCACGCTTTTATCTATATTATTTAGAACATATTTTTTTATTTCATCTACAATAGCAGTATTTTTGCTGCTGCTTTTTTTGGCCAGGTGTTCATTTGCAAAATAAAGCATGTTTTTTATCCAATTTGCTGCATCCAAAATTGTCTCAAATTTTTGAAGCTTATCCCATATTAAGTTTTCATCCGTAAAAACTTCACTGAGATTCACATTATTTTCGCTCAAAGTAAATCTGATGCAAAGTACTATAGAGAAGCAGTAGTTTCTGAGTGAGTTATAATTAGCTTTGCCGGACATATTTTTGATATTTTCATCTATATATTGCTCAATCTCAGTCCTGTTGCCCGAACTAACAAGATATCTTATATCCTTTTGAAGTGAGGTGGTATCAATATTATCAAATACTGTCTTTTCAGGGATATCATCGCTCGAAAAGATTTTACCCTTACCCATGGAAAATTTATATCTCATTATAAATTTGCTCTGTTCAAAAAGATTTTTTATATCTTCAGCCTTTGTACATGCATCACTTATAGAAATGGACAGGCTGATTCCCATGGCTTCGGCCATATCCGATATTCTTTCAGAGCAATTATAAATACGTTTGTTCAGATATCCTTGTTCCGACTCACTGGCAATTACTACAAAATGCATTTCATCTATGCGTGTTATGTGAAAATATTTAATTTCATCCGTGATTTTTTTAATACTTTCATATACTCTTATTGAAAACAATTGTTTTTCATCAATACTTTGACCAACAGTTATTATTTCATAATCATCAATTTCTATATATATGATGCCGAAACATCCTCCACAAAGTGACAACCCGAAATAACGGGCCTTTTCCCATATATCAGTTTCGCAGGTATTTATTCCGTAGAGAATATCTCTAAGAAAATTATTGATTATAACAGGTTTGAAACTTTCCAGAGTATTTTGCAGATCATTATAATCATTTTTTAGGGTGATCTCTTTTAATATTTCTCCGGTTACTCTCCTGATGCATCCTAGCAGTTCATCAGATTGCACGGGCTTGAGAATATACCCGAAACTATTAGCATATATAGCCTCCTGTGCATATTTGAATTCATTGTAAAGTGTGCAAAAGATTATCTTAATGCCAGAACCATACTTTTCATTAATGCTTTTTGCCATTTTCAATCCATTCATATATGGCATTTCAATATCACTGATAACAATATCGACTTGATTTCGTTCTAAAAAACGGAGGGCTTCTTCACCATTCTCACATTCTCCCACTATATTGACTATTTGCTCACTCCAGGAATTGATTATTTTTTTAATTTTCGTCCTATCCAGCTCAAAATCATCCACTATTAGAAGCTTATACATGTTTCCACCCCAAGACTTGTTAGTTGCGTACTCCATAATTATACAAGATTTTACCCGGCTAATAAAGGGATGGACCGACTCGACGATCCATCCCTTTAAATAAATTAACTATTTCTTTAATGTGTCAGCAAAGAATTTCTGCATATCTGTCACTGCTGCGTCATAATTTGTTTCTTTAACAAAAAGGTTATACTGTTCTTCCCATGCCTTGTCGAAATCAGCTTCAGTCTTGGCCGCAAATACCTTTCCAGCTCTGTCATTCTGGAATTTGCCCCAGAAATATGTTCCAACTGCGCTACTATTTACTCCACCGTCGTCATATGCAGCTTTTCCGTTAGAGTTTATTCCACCTTGGCATGCAAGGGATTTCATAACTTTGAATATATCTAGTGGTGTGTTGTAGCTATGTCTCTGGTCAGCAGGACTAAATTGCAATTGAGGTGCACAAACTGCGGCTCTGCTATTTCCCATTGCCCCTGCAACGTTATATGATGTAAACAACCCATAGTATTCAGGTCCTTTTGTTCCTTCTTTAGTCCCACCATTAGCTATTGCATCTGCAAGTTGCTGGTCCTTAAATACCTTTTTGCCGTCCTTCATCTCCCACAACCCGGCTGATTCAGGGCCCCAGCTCATGATATCAAAGCCTTCATCTGAGAGGAACCAGTCAAAGTACTGAAGCAATCTGTCAACTTCTTTAAAGTCCTTATTTATTACTATTCTGTTTATACCGCCATTTTTAACATCAAAGCTTCCAACTCCCTCTGTTCTCTTGGGCCATGGTATATATCTTATTTCAGCTTCCGGTCCAATAACCTTTTGCAGATTTTCTCTGGCAGCTGTCACATCAGGAATAACCATACCCGATGCTACCAACCCTGAAGATATTTTTGACTGTAATTGATCATCCTTTTGAATTAGGAAATCCCTATCAAGTATTTTATCCTGGTATAGTCCCCAAAGTGTCTTATACCAATCTTTTGCCTCTGGATTGCCTAAATAGCCTGAAACTTTTCCATCGTCACTGATTTTAAATTGGCTCAAACCAAACATATTTCCCATGTGGAACTGGCTCCATGAGGTGGATGACATAGGTATAACAGATTTATCTCCAACTTTCAGGTTAAGCGCCTGTATCTTTTTCAGCATCTCCACCCATTTTTCCGGTGTATCTATAGCTGGTTCTATTTTCATATCATCCAATGTCAATGCCTTACCCTGATCAGTGATATTCTTTTTCAACTCAGCCACAGGAGTAAAAGTGTAGCCTGCCTTTGCCAAAATATCTTCTCTCACCCAGTAAGCCCAACCATCAAAACCTGGATAGTAAGGATCGTCCTTAAACATTTCATCCATTTTTGCAGTTTGGGAAAGCGATGATGGAACACTGTAAACCTTTCCATTTAATGAGAAGTTAGCCCACTTGCTCTCATCAAAATACTTATTTAGATTAGGCATATTTTTCTGAATCGTATCGCCCAAATCATCCATAAATTTACCGGTGCTTACCGCATAGGACGCAAAGGCTCCATCGGCTATCATTACATCAGGGACAGTGTCTGACGCTATCATCATATTAAGTCTGTCTTTAGGCAGCACACTGGTCTGCGGCTGTATTACTTCCTTGATTTTTACATTAAATTTCTGTTCTACGTAGGGGGTTACCACATCATTTGGGTTGTCTACAGTTGTTATAGGATTTGTGACTCCAAGAAAAATCGTATACTCTAATGGTGTAAGGCTTTCTGTTGAAGCAGCAGCTACTGTCGATTCCCCAGCGCTTGATACACTGCTCTGAGCTGATTCCTCATCATTACCTCCGCATCCTATCAAAGATGCGCATAACATGCTCAAGCAAAGAATAATACTGGCCAATTTTAAGATTCTCTTTTTCATACTTTCCCTCCTAATTTTTTTGTTTATATGTAAGAACTGCATATGAGCAGCTCAGACAGCAATTTAGGCTTTTACTGCACCCACCATAATTCCCTTTACAAAATGCTTTTGAAAGAACGGATATACTATAACAATAGGTACTGTTGTTATTATCAGGGTCGCCATACGTACCGATTCTGACGATATGGCTCTGTTCGCTCCCTGCCCTCCCGACTGCAGGCTTTGAATGCTGGTTTGTGTCTCCTGGAGCAGATTCTGAAGTATTGTCTGCAGCGGATATAACCTACTTTTGGTTATAAACAGCACAACATCGAAATATGAATTCCATTGTGCAACGGCGGTAAACATTAAAATTACTGAAATCACAGGCATTGAAAGCGGTAATATTATTACAAGAAAGATAGTTAAATAGCCTGCTCCGTCTATTTTACCCGACTCCTCCAGGCTTGGAGGAATGGTATCATAATATGACCTTACCATGAGCATGTTAAACGCATAAAACCCACCCGGTAATATGTAAACCAAAAAATTGTTAAACAAATGCAAATCATGAATTAACACATAATATGGTATAAGGCCTCCCGAAATGTACATAGGAATTATAAACATCATCGTGAAAAATTTTCTTCCGGGCAAATCCTGTTTTGAGACAGCATATGCAGCCAGACTTGTTACAATTCCTGCCCACAATGCACCTGCTACAGTTCTTAGAACACTTATCATACTGGCAGTCAATATACTTGAATTTGTAAAAACCTTGGTATAATTTCTTAAGGTAAATCCAATCGGAAGAAAAATTATATTTTCCGTCATAGCTCTTGTACTGTCACTGAACGAGTATGCCAGGCAATATATAAATGGATATAATATAAATACCGAAAAAATTGTAATTATTATATTTATTGTTACACTTGATAGCTTCACAGATTTCTTTTTCTTCATGTCCGTCTCCCTTTTGTACACGCTAGAAAGCACCTGTACCCTGTGTTTTTTTGCTGAACCAGTTCCCCATCAATACCATTCCCAGTGCCACCACACCCTGGGTCAACCCTAGAGCAGTTGCATATGAATATTTCGAACCCAAAACACCAGTCTGGTATATGTAGAAATCCAAAGTGTTAGCTGCATCAGATATCATAGGGTTTCTTAAATTGTAGATTGAATCAAATGGAACCAATACAAAATAGCCGCTGGTATTAATCAGTGTCCCCAGTGTAAATATGAGAACTACTGAAATAGTAGGCATTATACCTGGTATTGTTATGTAAACAAGCTTCTGAAATCCGGATGCTCCATCTATCATTGCTGCCTCATACTGCTCTGCCTCTACACCGGACAATGCGGCTAAATATATTATGGATATCCACCCCAGCTCCTTCCACACACCTATAACAACTGCAATCCACCAAAAATATTGAGGATCCTTAAAAAATGGTACCGGTTCATAACCTAAAGAAGTAATGAGTAAGTTAATTACACCTGAGCTTTCATCTGTAATTCTATAGAGCAATCCGGCTACAACGACCCATGAAATAAAATGCGGAAGATATGATATCGTTTGGTTAACCCTTTTAAAAATGCTGTCTTTCATCGAGAAAACCATGAGAGCAAATATAATAGGAAGCGGAAATCCTACGAGAATTGCAATTCCATTAATCCCAAGAGTATTTTTAAGTGCCGAGAAGAAATAAGGATCACTGAAAAACTCTTTAAAATGTGCCAGCCCTACAAATTCGCTTCCTAATATTCCCTTTGTCACGTTATAATCCTGGAAAGCCATTATTATTCCCAGCATTGGCTTGTAGGAAAATATTAAAACAGATAGTATTGCCGGTAACATAAATAAATATAAAGCTTTATAGTTATAAACTTTTTTTAAAGTCTTGCTTCTGATTACCATGTGGAATTTTGTCCCCCCAGACTTTGTTTTCATTTGCTAAGCAGAAATGTATTGTATGTCTATATATTAAATCAGAAGCGGGATTTTTTATATAATAAAATCCAACGAATTGTTAATGTTTCGAAAGCAAGTTAATATCCACAAAATCAAAGCCCGGCATAAAGCCGGGCTTCCATATTCTGTACTTCTGTACTACTGCGTTCTGTATTCTATTTATTACTACTACGTTCTGCGTTCTAACCAACTGTGCCCGCACAGTTGGTTACATCCTCTCCGGTGCATTTATACTCAACAGGTTCAATACATTTCTGATTACTATTCTTGTACAATCTACCAGAACAAGCCTTGCCTTCATCAGCTGCTCTTCCTCGCCCCTGACACGGCATGCATTATAGAAGCTGTGGAACAAAGAAGCAACATCATGCACATATCTGGTCAATCTGCTTGGTTCCAGTGTTTCCGCCGATATTCTGATTTCATCAGGATACTCGGAGAGTTTCTTTATCAGCTCCAATTCCTCGTTTTGTGTCAATAAGTCGAGCTTTGTCTCATTTATTGACGGAACAATGATTCCTTCGCTTTCAAGCAGCTTCAGCATGCTGCATATTCTTGCATGAGCATATTGCACATAGAATACCGGATTTTCATTTGACTGCTTTACAGCCAAATCCAGGTCAAAATCAAGATGGCTGCCTGAAGCTTTTGTGTTGAAGAAGTATCTTACAGCATCTCTGCCAACTTCGTCAACCAGATCCATCAAGGAAATTGATTTACCGGTCCTTTTTGACATTCTTGCAATTTCACCATTCCTATAGAGACGTACCAACTGGAACAGGACTACATCAAGCTTGTCGGGATTAATTCCAATAGCTGCCATAGCCGCCTTCATTCTTGCAACATGTCCGTGATGGTCAGCACCCCATAGATTTATAACCCATTCAAAGCCTCTCTTCTGGAATTTGTTTCTGTGGTAGGCTATATCTGCAGCAAAGTAGGTAGGAATACCATTATTTCTGACTAATACCTCATCCTTATCACTGCCTATTACAGACCCTTTGAGCCATAATGCGCCGTCATTTTCAACTGTGCAGTCATTTTCCTTCAGAAGTTGTATTGTTTCAGTCACTTCACCGCTTTTGTGCAAGGTCTGCTCTGAAAACCACACATCAAAGTGGATCCCGTAGCTTTCAAGACCTGCTCTGATGGCCGCTATATTTCTGGGCAGAGCAAAGTCAACGAATACCTTCTTCCTTTCTTCAGATTCAACATCAATATATTTATCTCCGTTAATCTTGATAAACTCTCTCATGTGCTCGGTAATGTCTTCGCCGTGATAACCGTCTTCAGGGAACACTACCGCATCCTCACCTTTTATAAGCTGTATATACCTGGCCTCAAGTGAGGTTCCGAATTTCTCTATCTGGTTTCCTGCATCATTAATCAAAAACTCTCTGGTAACATTGTAGCCTGCGGCATCCAGCACGCTGGCAATACAGTCTCCTAATGCTCCACCCCTGGCATTTCCCATATGCAGCGGGCCGGTCGGATTTGCGCTTACAAATTCGACCATAACCTTTTTACCGTTGCCAATATTTATGCGTCCGTATTGTTCCTTTTCCTCTTCAATAATTTCCATTGCATCGTACAAATATTTAGGATCCAGAGTAAAGTTTATAAATCCCGGCCCTGCACAGGTTACCTTTTCGATATAGGTATCCTTTGTATCAATGTTTTTTATTATAATGTCAGCAATTTGCCTTGGCGCCTTTTTGGCAGTCTTTGTAATCTGCATGGCAACATTGGTGGAAAAGTCACCGTGACCTTTTTCTCTTGGGGTCTCAATTAAAATATCATTGATTTCTATTGAAGGTAGTTCTTCATTCCTGATTGATAAATTAATTGAGTCCAACACTGTACTTTTAATTTGCTGGCGTATTTTGTCTGTAATATTTTTCATTCGAACTTCCTGCCTCTCTTATAAACATATAAAAATCATTTTTTCCGGTGCTTTGATTATCTATTTCAACCTGATAGCCAACGCGGATTTCCCCGCCTGAGTCATCAATATTTATATCAACATTCTTAGCATATACCCCAATTGTGAAGTTTCCATATTCAGTTTCATAAGATGATATATGTTTTTGCCCTTTTTGGAAAACAAACTGGGAATTAACCTTTCCGAAACGCATTAATGTAACAGTACCGTCTCCAACCTTTAAAGTTGTAGTTGTACCCAACATACCGGTGACTTCGCTTTCTTTATAGGTAATGTAATAGTAATTGCCTTTTTGATAATACTTTCCTTCTGTGATAAGTTCAAGAGTATTAGCATCATTGTCTATATCCGTCTGGGTACTCTTTACGTTAATTATCACATTCTTATTCATCCATTCTCCACCCTTCTTAAAATCCTGTTAAACTTTTCTTTCACTATAATATACATTTGAAGTGAGTGAGTCAAGTGCGAAGAAGGCATGTAATTCAAAAGACGGTTCTTAACTTCACATTTTGTAAAGTCAAGAACCGTCCCCAAATTTACAAACTTACTGATTGGTAAATTCTCTTTTATTGTCTTCAAATCTTTCAAATGCCAACTCTATAAGTTTATCAATAAGCTCAGAGTATGGTATTCCACTCTCTGCCCATAATTTCGGATACATACTTATTTTTGTAAAACCGGGTAATGTATTTATTTCATTTATATAAATCTCTCCTGTTACCTTATGCACAAAGAAATCGACTCTCGAAAGTCCGGCACAATCAAGGCATTTAAAAGCCCTAACTGCATATTCTCTGATTTTTTGAACCGTTTCCTCCGGTAAATTCTGTGCAGGTATAATTACCTTTGAATCATCGCCTACCTGATATTTTGCCTCATAATCATAAAAATCATTACAAGGTACTACTTCCCCTACTGTTGAAGCGATTGGGTTGTCATTTCCCAGCACCGCACATTCTATTTCCCTGCCATTTATGAATTCCTCTACAAGAATTCTTCTGTCATTCTTCGCTGCTATATCAAGGGCTCTTATTAATTCTTCCCTGTTTGAGGCTTTATTAACACCAACAGATGAACCCGCATTGGATGGTTTTACAAAGCAGGGATATGTAAGTTTACCCTCTACTTCCTTAACTACTTCATCATTTTGATAATATATTTGTTTTCTGCTGAAGGCCAGGTAATCGCCCTGAGGCAATCCTTCTTTTTCGAATATTATTTTTGTATAGGCCTTATCCATGCCAACTGCCGAGCCAAGCACTCCGCAGCCAACGTATGGGATACCGGCAAGCTCAAATAAGCCCTGAATAGTTCCGTCTTCACCATTACAACCATGCAAAACCGGAAATACTACATCAATGGGTGCCTTATTTTCAGCCAAAATACTTCTGGCAGTATTGTTTGTGACAACAGCAGTTGTTTCTTCAGCCGTTTCCTGCATTGGTTCCGGCAGCTTTTTCTGCGCTATAGCTTCCCATTCACCGCTTCCTATTTTCTCTACAGGCCCGTCATATGTAAGCCACTGACCATCCTTTGTAATCCCTATCATAACTACGTCGTATTTTTGCTTATTGATATTTTCTATAACTGACTGAGCCGACACTCTTGATACTTCATGCTCAGATGATTGACCGCCAAATATTACTGCTACTCTTTTTTTTGACATTTCTTATCAGCCTCCGTACTATTTTGAAATTCAATAAATTATATTCAGGAACAGCCAAATAATATCTCTCGTTATTATTTATCTGTTCCTTTTATTTTACTATTTAAGTACCAATAATACAATAAAGTTAGATTTCATCAAAGAAGCTCAACTGATTGCTCTTTGGAAGGCCCTTTAAACAGCCGAATTTTTCAAGTGATTCTATAGCTGCATTTCCGATACCTGCGCGCTTTCTTAAATCCTCTATGGAGCTAAATGGTACACCCTCTGAAGCAGCTTTGTATATACCTTCCGCCGCAACACCTCCCATACCCGATATACTGTTTATAGGCGGCCTTAAACAGCCATCCTCTATAAGGAATTTTGTTGCATGGGATTTATATATATCAATTGGCATGAATTTAAAGCCCCTTTCATACAATTCCAGAACTAATTCCAGATCATCATACATATCCTTGTCCTTATTGGCAGCCTGATTGCCCTGCATCTCAATTTCCTTCATCTTCTGCTTTACAACTTCTTTTCCATTTATCATAGATTCTGCGTCAAAAGCCTTCGCTCTGATCGTAAAATATGCCGCATAATATGCCAAAGGTATGTGTACCTTGAACCAGGCTATTCTAAAGGCCATCATAATATACGCAGCAGCATGTGCCTTAGGGAACATGTATTTTATCTTTTTACAGGACTCTATATACCATTCAGGTACTTTATGCTCCCTCATTAATGCTTCATATTCAGGCCACTTTGGTTCCTTCAACGCTTTTCCCTTACGTACCGTCTCCATAATCTTAAAGGCTGTATTCGGTGGTAGACCTTTTTTCATCAAATAAACCATAATATCATCTCTTGTACATACTGCCTCGCTTAGTGTTACTGTCCCTGCATCAATCAGGTCCTTTGCATTTCCAAGCCACACATCGGTACCATGCGAAAGTCCCGATATACATATCAGATCTGTAAATTGCTTTGGCATTGTATCCAAAAGCATTCCTCGTACAAACTTGGTTCCAAATTCCGGAACCCCGAAGGTTCCTACCTTGGAGTTTATCTGCTGAGGGGTTACACCCAGAGCTTCTGTAGATGAAAATAAAGACATAGTCTCCTTATCATCCATCGGTATGGTTTTAGGGTCCACTCCGGTAATATCCTGAAGCATTCTGATCATTGTAGGGTCATCATGACCCAGTATATCCAGCTTCAACAGGTTCTGGTCGATTGAGTGATAGTCAAAGTGTGTTGTTATAATATCTGAATCAGAATCATCCGCCGGATGCTGTACCGGGCAGAATTCAAATATTTCCCGACCCTTGGGTACAACTATTATCCCGCCGGGGTGCTGTCCTGTAGTTCGCTTTATACCCGTACAGCCTTTTGCAATTCTGGTAATCTCTGCTTTGCTTACGTGGATATTCCTCTCCTCAAAATACTTTTTCACGTATCCAAAGGCTGTTTTGTCTGCTATAGTACCAACAGTTCCAGCCTTAAAGGTTGTACCCTTTCCAAATATAACTTCGGTATATTTATGTGCCCTTGCCTGATATTCTCCTGAAAAGTTTAAGTCTATATCAGGTTCCTTATCTCCGTTGAAGCCCAGAAAGGTCTCAAATGGGATGTCAATTCCATCCTTGTCAAGCTTTTCCCCGCAGACAGGACAATTCTTGTCAGGCAAGTCAAAACCGTTATTAAAGCCATAGTCGGTGAAATCTGAATATTTGCAGCCGGGGCACCTGTAATGAGGCGGCAGTGCATTTACTTCGGTAATACCTGTCATATACGCTACCACAGAGGAACCGACAGAACCTCTGGAGCCTACCAGATAGCCATCCTCATTAGATTTCCAAACCAACTTCTGAGCAATGATATACATTACAGAGAAGCCGTTTTTTATAATAGAATCAAGCTCTCTATCAAGCCTCTGCTGAACGATTTCCGGTAACGAGTCTCCATACAATTCACGAGCCTTCTCATAAGTAATATCCTTGATAGTCTGCTCACAGCCCTCAATGTGAGGAGGACATTTTTCAGGTGAAATCGGGCTGATCTGCTCACACATATCAGATATCTTATTAGGGTTTGTAACTACCACCTCATGTGCCTTTTCATAACCTAAATAGGAAAATTCGTCAAGCATCTCCTCGGTGGTTTTTAAATATAAAGGAGCTTGGTTATCTGCATCATCATATCCCTGGCCGGCTTCAAGTATACGCCTGTATATTTCATCCTCAGGATCCATGAAGTGAACATCTCCCGTAGCAACTACAGGCTTATTCAGACTTTCTCCAAGAGCAACAATTTTTCTGTTGATTTCCTTTAAATATTCCCTGTCAGGAACCTCACCTTTCCTAACCAAATATGCATTATTATCCAAAGGCTGGATTTCCAGATAGTCGTAGTCTTTTGCAATAGCTTCGATTTCGTCATCGGATTTTCCAAGCAATATTGCCTTGTAAAGCTCGCCCTCACTGCAGGCACTTCCAAGGATCAAGCCTTCTGAGTATTGTTTATAGATACTCTTTAAGATTCTTGGTTTCTTATAAAAATAATCCAGGTGAGAATAGGATACCAGCTTGTATAAATTCTTTAAACCCACATAATCCTTTGCCAATATTATGGCATGGTAAGTATTAAGCTTTTTGTACTCTTCCTTTTTGGCTTGTTCATCGGAGCCATATTTGTCTATATCTTCAAGAGTTTTTACGCCTCTATCCTTAAGCTTTGACAGCATTACATTAAAGACCTTGACTGTAGTATCCACATCATCCAGAGCCCTATGAGCCACTTCAACCTTTATGCCCAGATTTTTGGCTATTCTTCCTAATTTATAGGTTTTATAATCGGGAAACAGCTCCTTAGCCAGTGACAGCGTGTCCAAATATGTAAAGTCGAAGTCATAGCCCAAAACCTTTGCATTATGCTTCAGGAAACCCACATCAAAATCTGCATTATGGGCTACTAAAATGCTTCCTTCGATAAATTGCAGCATTTTAGGAAACACCTTTTCTATGGTCTCTGCATCCTTCACCATTTCATCAGTTATATTTGTAACCTCTACAACCCTTGCCGGAATCGGCTTTTCAGGGTTTACAAAACAGCTGAATTGATCAATGACCTCTCCAGCCTTCAGCTTCATAATTCCTATTTCTGTAATTTTTTCAGTTATTGGCGAAAAGCCTGTAGTTTCCAAGTCCAGCACGCAGTATGTGCAATCAATGCTCTGTCCTTTTGGATTTGTTACAGAGGGCTTTTTATCCGGCGCCAGATAAGCCTCCACTCCGTAAATCACCTTCATGTTGGGATTATCTCTTCCCAGCAGCTTGTGTGCCTCAGGAAAGGACTGCACCACCCCATGATCGGTAATAGCAATGGATTTCATTCCCCAGCTCATGGCCCTTTTAATTAAATCTGTAGCACTTGTCATCGCATCCATCTGGCTCATTTGTGTATGCATGTGGAGCTCTACTCTTTTAACCTCTGCATTATCCATTCTCTTGGCCTTTTTTACGCCTTCTGTTTCAACAATGGTGTTGGCGATAAGCTCAGTTTCTCCGGAAAATTTGCTATAGCTGGCACTTCCGGCTAGCTTGACACCCTTTGCTTTTTTGAGTCTGGATAAAACTTCTCCCTCTTCACCGGGCTTGAGGAAGGATTTACAAGATATAGAACTGGATCCGTCATATAAATCAAAAGAAATCAACGTTTTTCCGCTTCTCAATTCCTTAGACTCAATATTGGATATTTCACCATTGATAGCTACCCTTCCCTCATCCGGTACAATTTCGGTAATTTTTATTACAGGTTCCTTAATATTGGCATTTCTACCCAATATCAAAGGTGTATACTCCTTCTTCTCTTCAGTTTCTGCTTTTATTTCAAGCTTTACCTGCGGAGCCTCCTTTGGAGAATCAACAACGTTGGCCTGCTCTATGACAAGCTGCTTTTCCTTTTCACGAGCGGCCTCCTTAAGTTTTTCCAATTCCTCAGTACTTACATTATCAGCAAAATTTATTTTATATGCTGTGCCATATAGATTTTTTATAGCCTTACTTATCTTTATGTCATAACCCATACCTTTTAAAAGATCGGACGCTACAATTTTAAAGTTAAAATTTATTGTATTATCAACTACTTCAAGATGTGTGTTATTCATAACCGAGTTCAATAGCGGATGCCTATCTGCCATTGATCGGATAATATCCATAGTAGCTTCCTTTATGGGCTTTTTATCTGTACCTTCAGCATATTCTACAGTAATTTCAGAATCATTTAATGAAAACCTTTCCTTTAGAAACTTATTAAGGCTTTCGATCCCTTTTATTTCAATATATTTATCTGAGCTGATTTTAAGTTCAAGGATTTTACTTTTTTTCTTTAAGACCATACCCTCTACTGTGGCTGTACTTATATTGCCCTCTACTCTATAATCGCTGAAAATTTCATTTATTC
>CAYQCA010000004.1:0-16856 GCA_964415835.1 uncultured Clostridium sp.
CTGATTTTGCGACATGCCGCGTTAAATTTTCTTGCAATAAACAAATTATTACTGCGAAAATTTGCCTTGCCTGACGCAAAATCCGCCTAAAATTACAAGCACAAGCAGATCTAAAACAGGCTCTGATTAGTCTTGTAGTATGATAGTATAAAAATTTATCAGGAATAGGAATAGACAATCTTGATTTATATGTATTATTCTAATATATTATTTATATGAGTTCTAAAAATTATTGATGATTGAAGGTATATCAAATATGTCTTATTATCATATGAAAATTAATGGATTACCGAGAGTACAGTTTGCCCATACTTATGAAACTACACAATATCAAATGTCCTTTCCTCTCAGGTCATCGTTTTTGGAAATTAGTTACTATGAGAAAGGAAACGTCATACGTCGGTACGAAAATGACAAGGAAACGCTTCTCAACGCACAGTCCGTGGTAACTAATTTCTGGATGCGCCCCATGACCACCTACTGTACTGAGCCATTACACAGGCATTCTACGGTGGGAATCCAACTTGACTACGAACTCAGTCCGCTAACCTCCAGGCAACTGGTGGATATGGTGCGAGCAGGGGAACAAGGCAATGAGCTGTTTGCTATTGTAAGTGATCATATTCCGGATGACAGCAACAATGTCATTGTTGAAAAGCTTATTAAGTCAATTATTCGAGCACATTCGGTACAGGAAAGCAGCAGAAGCCTCCGGTGCACCGGGCTGGTACTGGAGCTGCTCAGCGAAGTAACTCAGGCTTGTATCCGCAATAGTTTTTCTTCTGAAAACCAAATTACTTCCCCTGGTGGGGTACGCTACAGCCAACGTGCAATGAATTACATCTCCAGCCACCTGACAGAGCATATCAGTGTTGAGGATATAGCTGCTTATCTGGGTATCAGCACCGGTTACCTGTCCGCGGTATTCCGCACATACACAGGGCGTACACTGGTTCAGTACATCAACCACCAAAAATGCGAGAAAATACGGGAATTGATGACGGATAAAGGTTTATCTCTTAGGGAAGCAGGTGAAAACCTTGGTTTTACCGACGAGCATTATTTGAGCCGCCTTTTCAAAAAATATACCGGTCAAACTGTAAGAGAGTACAAGGCCCTTAGAATTAATGACGAGGATGTTAAGTTATGAAGAAATTATCTTGCTAATACAAAACACTTGTGATAAATTGAAATTAATCTATCTTTTAATTTCTAAGAATATATTTTAATTATTTATATGGAGTGAGGTCTTTATGTTTTCAATCCTTATTGTTGACGATAACAGAGCAGACAGGGAAGGCATTAAAGGTTTGATTGATTGGGAATCCCTTGGTATTTATGTCGTTGGTATGGCTATTGATGGCCTCGAAGGGTATAAACAGGCGATGGAGTTGAAACCAGATTTTATCCTGACAGACGTTGCCATGCCTGTTATGGATGGAATAAAAATGACACAAAAAGTAAAGGCTGAACTGCCACAGACGAAGTTTATATTTATGAGCTGTTTTGATGATTTCGAATATTTAAAAGGTGCAATAAATCTTGAAGTTTACGGATATATTTTAAAGCCGATTAATTTGACTGAGTTAACAAATACTATTATTAAGGTAAAAAGCTTAAAACAGTCAGAACTTGAAAAAAAACAAAATGAAGAGGAGCTGGTAAAACAGCTTAACGAAAGTAAACCGATACTTCAGGAGCAGTTTATTAGAGATCTGCTTTACGGAAAGCTGAATAATGAAAATGATATTAGAGACCGTATGAAATACCTCTGTATGGATTTTTCGGAAAAATACTATTCTATTCTTTTTTTGCAAATTGATAACTATGATTTGCATTATCCGGATATCAGCATTGAAAAACGGCAGTTACTGATATATAGGATACAAAAATGCGTTGAAGAGACATTGTTACATGAAATGCCTGGTTTTGTAACCAATCATCAATTTAACAGCCTCGCCATTGTTTTACTGGTACCTGCAACTGAAAGCGCAAACGCCTTGGATAGAATCATTGATCTGGCGGGTAAATGCAAGGAAATGGTGAACGATGAAGCAAAAAGTGATATTACTATTGGGATCAGCGAGCTATCAACGCATTTCAACGAGCTCCCTGGAATATTTAAAACAGCAGAATATGCAGTACGATCAAAATTTTACAGCGGTGGAAACAGAATCATATTGGCATCTGAAGTTAAGGAGCCTGAAAGTGGTTTTAAATATAACACAACCGAAATCAAACAGGAATTGAGTTCAATTATTGAGAACGGTAGTGAAACTGGCATTTTAGCCTTTATAGACAAATGGTATAAAACAGAATCGTGTTACCCTGAAACATATGTAAAAAGCCTTAGTTATGCTATTATTAACTTAGTTCAAATAATATTGATTGAACGAAATGAGAGCTTTGGCAGTATTTTTGAGAGCGAGCTTGTTGTGTGGGATAAGCTTTCCCGGTTTGAGACGATCGTGGATATAAAACAATGGCTTTTCAATATTATTGATGAGGTGCGGAAGTTTTTGACCAAGGCGGAGAATTCAAGGTATCACAGGGTGGTTGAGGATATAAAGTCAATCATTGATGACAACTATGCAGAAATAGAAAATGTGGGACAAATTGTTGACCCACTCTATATTAGTGCCAGCCATGCAAACCTCATATTCAAGCAGCAAACAGGGCAGACCATTTTCGATTACTTAATTCTAAAGAGAATGGAAGTAGCTAAAAAGCTTTTAATGGATCCCTATATCAGAATATATGAGATTGCAGAGAAAACGGGATATAAAACAAATTCCTACTTTGCTTCAGTATTCAAGGATTATACTGGACAAACACCAAAACAGTTCAGAGATAAGTATTCAACCTGAGAGGAAAACCGGATATGCTTAAAAAACTGATACATTTCTTTATACCGACATCCATATTGAAGAAAAGAATACTCAAAAATTTAATCATATTTACAATGATACCGTTACTTATGATTTCGGTTTATGCCTATTTTTTCACATATCAGAAAAATACGAAGGAATACAGCGATAATATAAAAGGCAGGCTAGATGAATGCAGTGGCCTGATCAATGCTGCTTTAGTTGGATACATTGACAAAAGCAGCTATATCATTGAAAACCCATATCTTGTCAAAAATATTCAAATGGATTACCGCAATGCTTTTGAGCAGATGATGAATTTTTCGGATAATATCAATGCAATGATTGGCGAATCCTTTAGTTCGAATACAAAAAGTCCGTATACCATTTACACATATAATGAGACACTCTATTTCAGCAAGTTCATATACAGGATAGAAAAAGAAGAGGAGTACGCTCTGGCTGAAAGAATCAAGAATTTGCCGGCGACTGATATTGTGTGGATTGATGGAGCTACATCAAAAAACTCCAAGAGATATCTTACGTTTTACCGCAATATTGTTGATTTCAAAACGTCTGTCGGGATGCTGGAGGTAAATATTCCTTATAGTGTTATCGAGGCATATATGGACAATATCGGACTTCCTGCAAAGGGTCTGATTTTTTCCGAAAATAAGACAGGGGATGTATTACATTTTAATAACCAGTCTTCAGTGGAAATTGAAAGCCCTATTTCTGTAAACAGTAAGAACTTTATCACTGTGAGCAATGTTTTGAAAAACGGACATACTATCACAGCTGCTATTCCCAAAAAAGAACTGCATTTGAAAAATATCGGGACACTGTCTATGTTATTCGTGCTATTTATCGCTTATATCCTTGTAGTGTTGATTGCGTCGCGTATTTCAGTTCAGAGAATTACCGGAAGCCTTGAAGGCTTTATTAACAAGCTTAAACAGGATGAGAACCTGCTGCTGAATGAAGAGCTGATTAAAATTAAAGGGACGGATGAGGTTTTTATTATCAAACAGAAATTTAAGGAGCTTGTAAGCAGGATGAATGAAATTTATAAGGAAATGATGAATGTCAAGCTAGAAAACAGCTCTCTTGAAAGAGAGCTGCTACAGTCAAGAATAAATCCGCATCTCCTTTACAATTCTCTGTCAGTCATAAAGTGGAATGCCTTATGGAACAAGGATCAGAAAACTGTTGATATGATTGATGCCATGACCCTATATTACAGGACAGCCTTGAATAAAGGCAACAGCATTATCAGTATATCCTCCGAGCTGGAAATGATTAAGGAGTATGTAAAAATCAACATATTCGCCCATTCCGTTGAATACCGGCTTGAAATAGAGGTTGAAGAAAGGGTGCTGTCCTTCTATACTTTGAAGCACTTGCTGCAACCGGTGGTGGAAAACTCAATATTACACGGGCTGAATGGCAAATCCGGTGATGCCGGGATAAAAATAAAAGGATACATGGAAGGGGACGATATTATTTTCATGGTTAGAGACAATGGCCGCGGTATGGAGAGAGAAACCATAGAAAGTATCCTGAACATGGAATATGTAGCAAGCTACGGCGGTTACGGTATAAAGAACCTGATAAGAAGAATCCAGCTTTATTATGGCAGTCCCTATGGAATAGAAATTGAAAGTAAGGTGGGAGAAGGGACCATCGTCACAATCAGAATAGAAGCTTTGAACGAAGATGAGCTTAAAGCGAGAAGAAAATCCACGATGAAATTTAATTGAATATTGATACTTTTAATAAGATTGTTACCTTGTTAATCATACAGGGTTTTCATATAATTACACTACAGCAAAGGCAAATCAAATAAAATCCCAATGCAGAGGTGCTAATTATGGACATAAATCGCGAAGCAAATATCAGAGAAATAAGCAGGAAAAGGGGAGGCTTTTTTGGTATCATTCGACGTTACAAGTTTCTATACCTGCTGCTATCAGGCGCTGTCATATGGACAATCATATTTTCTTACCTACCAATGATGGGTGTCATAATGGCATTTCAGGATTTCAATATCTTTAAGGGCTTTTTGGGGAGTAAGTTTGTAGGGCTTGATAACTTTGTGAGGATTTTTACAGAGTCTGCTTTTCTGAAAGCGATAGGCAATACTGTGCTTTACAGCGCTGTGATACAGTTTCTGGGTTTCCCCGCTCCAATCATACTGGCACTTATGTTTAATGAGATAAGAGGCAGGTTTTTCAAACGGTTTGCACAAACTATCAGCTATCTTCCCTACTTTCTTTCATGGATATCAGTTGTTGCACTGTTTTATGCGTTCTTTGAAATGAGCGGACCATTTAATGATTTTAAAGCTTTGTTTTTAGGTCCGGACATGGAACGTACAAATATACTGATGAATCCAGACAATTTTTTGGGCATACTGTTTGGTTCAAACCTCTGGAAGAACATTGGATGGTCATCGGTAATATTCTTGGCTGCAATTGCAGGTGTTGATCCACAGCTGTATGAAGCGGCAGTAATTGACGGATGCGGCAGGTGGAAACAGATTATCCACATCACGTTGCCCAGCATTATGCCGACGATTATGATTATCTTCATACTTTCAGCAGGTAATTTAGTATCCTCCAATTTTGAACAGGTTTATGGGTTTCAGAACCTATATACAATGGAGCAGACACAGGTTGTCAACACTCTCGTGTACAAGCTGGGAGTGCAGCAAGGGAATTATTCCATAGCAACTGCTTTTGGTCTTGCACAGGGAATTGTATCCTTTCTGCTCGTATTCATAGTCAACAAAATCAGCAAAAGAGTAAGCAGTATCGGGATATGGTAGGATTTAGCTAAGAACCCGAAGTGATTGTTTACATAAAGGAGACGAAAATGAAAAGAAGTTATGGTCAGAAGATATTTAATGTTTTTAATATTTCGTTTATGATATTGCTTTGTGTTGTTACATTATATCCTTATATCAACCAACTGGCAGTTTCCTTAAATGATGGGCAGGATACCATTTTTGGCGGAATCACCATTTTCCCGAGGAAGTTTACCCTGGAAAACTATGTGACAGTTTTTACCAATTCAGGCTTTGTAAATTCACTGCTTATTTCGGTATCAAGAGTGATTGTCGGTATATTTATAGGAATTCTTGTAACAACAGGCGCAGCATATGCTATGGCGAAGAAAGGTTTTCCCGGAAAGAATTTCTTCATTACCCTTTTAATTATTCCGACGTATATATCGGGTGGATTAATTCCCATGTATATGCTGTATAGACATCTGGGTTTGATGAACAATTATCTTGTGTATATTCTTCCGGCGGCATTCACTTTTTATAATATGATTATAATTAGGACTTATTTTCAGTCCATACCGGTGAGTTTGGAGGAATCTGCCATAATAGACGGAGCAAATGAGGTGCAGATATTATTCAAAATCATGCTTCCGCTCGCCATGCCGGTTATGGCTACGGTGACATTATGGATTGGAGTGTCTCACTGGAACGATTGGACCACATCCTTGTACTTTATATCAAAGAAAAGCTTATTTACCCTGCAGTATGTTATGTATAAAGTGACAAAGGAGGCCGAGCTTGTAAACCAGATAGCTGCAGCAAGGGCTATGGCAGGTGATTCCGGAGGGCAGGCGATTAAGGTAACACCTGAATCTGTAAAGGCGGCAACTATTATTGTAGCAACGATTCCAATCGTCATGCTGTATCCATTTCTTCAAAAATACTTTATCCAGGGTGTTATGATAGGAGCAATAAAAGAATAATACGTACCAAATCTGAACGAATAAACCACGCGCGTGTTTATTGAATAAAATGGAAAAACCGAGGAGGAAGGAACATGTCTATTAAAAAGAGCAAAGTATTGAGTTTGCTAATTGCAGTTTCAATGTCGGTAGGTATTTTTGCAGGGTGCGGCGGCAAGGATAAGGTAACTGATTCTACAGCTACTTCGACAAATAGTACATCAAGTACTTCAACAAATGCAGGAACAGAAGAGCAGGGCTATGTACCGCAAAAGGATCTTGAATTAACAATCTGGAACACCCAAGGAACGGATGTACAAGCGGCTGAATTCCCCAAGGAGGATATTCCCGGGGACTGGCTTGCTAAAAAAACCAGAGTGAAGGTAAAGGAGCTATATGGAAATGGGGGACAGCAATGGGAGGCAAAGCTGACAACCCTTGTAGCCGGCGGAAATCTTCCAAATCTTGTTCTCACTCAGTCAGGACAAGGTCCTGCCCATCATGCCAAGCTCCATGAGGGAGATTTGAATTGGGAATTGACACCGGAAATGCTTCAGAAATATGCTCCGGATGTATGGAAATCTGTACCGCAATATATATGGGATTCCATCAAGGTGGATGGAAAAATATATGGTATTCCATTTGCTTTACCACTTAGTAAAGAAATTGACCCAACTTTGAGCGATGATCTTCTTACAGCACATACATGGCCAAAGGAGAAGATAACCTGGAGCGGGACACCCAGCAACCCGTTGATTATCAGAGATGACATACTTAAGCAGCTGATTCCGTCAGCAATGAATTATGAAGAAGCTATGGCTTTAATAAAGGAGAAAAATGCCCCTATCGGCGATAGTTTCATATTGCCAATAAAAACGACAGATGAGTATACAAAATTCCTATATGATATTAAGGCATTAGGCTTAAAAGAAGGAAACAAGCCAGTATATGCATTCGGATACAACGGCGGTGACCTATGGATGTCTTTGTGTGTTTTAGGCGCAGAAATGATTGGGTTTAAGGGTTACTACTATACAAGTTATCTGGATATAGCGAATAAGAAAATGGATTTTGGCTATCTGAATCCGGTTTTCAAAGAGGCAGGAGCCATTCAGAATAAAATGCTCAATGATAAGGTAATTGATCCTGAATCATTAATGCATAATGCTGAAAAATTCAAGGAAAAGGTGATGAATGGACAATATGCAATAACATGGGCTGGTGTAGTCGGCGGCATTGATAAGGTTAATGCAGATCTTGAGGCGGCAGGCAAAAAATTCAGGTTCGTTCCTTTCTTTACACAAGTTCCGCAAAAAGAGGGATTCCCTGTTTATCAAGAAGGACCTCCTTCATTTAACCAAGCACTGTCATTGTTGAAAACCATCAAGGAGGAGGATATTCCTCAGGTTCTGAACTGGATCAATGTTAGATTCACCGATGAATGGGATGAAATCAAATACTGGGGGCCAAAGGAAGCTGGCTTATATGAGGATCTTCCCGATGGGAAAAGAAGGTTCAAGGATGAAAAGCTGAATAAACTACTTATTGAGCAGGATGATACAGCCATGGACTGGAAGGATGCAAAAGGTTTTGTTAACAATTTAAAATTTTATGGAGGCTCAATTGGTGCGTGGGAAGGTGTGCAAAAATTTGCGGGGAGAAATGTAAGTAAATTTGAGTATCGTACGATGAATAAAATGATTTCATACAACACACTGCAAAGAGCAGTGAAATTCCCTGCAGAAAGCCCATGGTGCCAGGGATTTGAACTCGTACCCAATGTTCAGTCGTGGTCTCCGGAATATGCCAATATCCCGGAAGTCATAAAGCTCTGGGCTACAAGGGCAACATGGGACGACCCATTCAAGATAGCCTTTACTGCTAAAAATGAAGATGAGTTCAGCAAAAAATGGGACGCATCAATAGAAAACCTGAGAAAAACCATTGATGTAGACAAAATGCTGGAGGAGCAGACAAAGATTGCGCTGCCGCTGCTTGAAAAACGTGCTGTAAAACCTTGATGACATGATTTGATAAAAAGATATAAAAAACATTCTGTTATATCGAAAGGCTATTGCAAAAAAATAATTTGCAATAGCCTTACTAATAACAGATTAAGTTACAGGAGAATGGTTGAATGAATAAAAAATATTATACTTTTCATAATGATGAGGATTATTCCTTTTTAGTTGAATTTATTACTGATTCTATATGCCATATAAGAATTGAAAAATATCTTGGGAAATCTAAACATTCAAATGATAAAACAGAGGAACACGAAACAGCTTTGAACCGATATGGATTTATTCATCCGGAAGATGTAGAAGTAGATGTCGGAATTGAAGAAAAAGAGGCAATGACCATTTTCTCTTCTAACAACGTGATGGTGAAATTATACAAGTGTGGGGATTTAGAAATCAGTGGCCATCAATCAGGTAAAAATTTAAAACAAAGTTTTGCAAACAAGGGATATAAATTAAATGATAAAGCGGCAACGTTGAATATGAGTCTTGACCAGGATGAAGAAATTTTTGGGTTTGGTGATCTGAACAGGGAGTACATTCCAAGAAGAGGAACGATTCAGGATTGCCAGGTTACAAATGTTTCAGGTTATATACCTGTTCCTTTTTTTATCAGTGATAAAGGTTATAGTGTGCTATTCAATACGACTTACAGAATCATGTTTGATATAGGTAAAAGTAACTCCGATATACTGAAGGTTGTTGACAGACAGGGAGTAATCGATTTTTATTTTATGGATGGCGCAGACTTAAAAGATGCAATTAAAAACTATACTTTTCTGACGGGAAAACCGGAGATGCCTCCGCTATGGTCTTTTGGATTGTGGTACTTATGCAGAACACAGGCGGATGATTTCCAGGTTATGAGTGAAGCGCTAAACTTCAGACGCGAGGGTATACCCTGTGATGTTATGGGTCTTGAGCCGGGTTGGATGGAAAAAAATTATGATTATTCTGTTGATAAAGATTGGAATTCAAAAAGTATGTCGGCCCCAAGCTGGGCAAAATATGGATCGCATTCAATGACCGCTGCGATAAAAAGAATGGGCTATCATTTAGAACTGTGGCTCTGTAATGATTACGATTTAAGTTATGAAGAAGAACGCAAATTAAAAAAAGACGCTAAAGAAACTGAAACATCCGTAAAAAATGATCATGCGCTTGATGATGATGCTTTTGAGATGGATAAACATTTTTCGTCGGCACAAAGATTAGATACCATTACAAAAATCGAAGAACCATGGTTTGACCATTTGAAGGATTTTGTTGATCAGGGAGTTGATTTTTTTAAACAGGATGGTGCAAATCAAGTATTAGACCATCCTGACAGGTTATATGGTAATGGAATGACGGATGCTGAAATGCATAATCTTTACCCGTTACTTTATAATAAACAAATGTATAACGGATTTAAAGAGCATACCAATAGAAGGCCTCTTGTCTTTACTGTTTCCGGGTGGACCGGATTCCAGCGGAATTGTTTGACATGGACGGGTGATACGGGAGGGAAGATAAAAACATTAGGAGCTATTTTAAACCTTTCACTATGCGGACATTCATTTGGTACAAATGATATGGAAGTAACAGAAAAAGAAGGCATACATTTAGGTTTTATGCTGCCCTTAGCACAGCTTAACAACTGGACTTACTGGAGACAACCTTGGTATCTTGGAGATAAGCTCTTCCCGGTATTTAAATATTATGCAAATTTGAGAGCCAGACTAATCCCCTATTACTATACGATGGCGTTTGAATCACATAAAACGGGAATACCTTTGATTCGCCCTGTATTTTTAGAGTTTACGAATGTGAAAGAGTTTTATCATATTTTAAATCAGTATTTGATTGGAAAGAGTTTTATGGTATCGGCATTTACAGATCAGGTTACTTTTCCTGAGGGTAAATGGTGTGATTATTGGACCGGAGATATCATTCATGGCAACAATGCTACGATTAGCTATCAATATCCTGATGACAGGGGCGGAGGTATATTCTTAAGAGAAGGGGCGATTATTCCTACATGCAAGGAAATGGATTACAGGGGTCAAAAGAATATGGATGAAATAACTTTTGAGATTTTTCCTTGCGAAAATGAATCAGAATTCACACTGTATGAAGATGACGGCGTGTCCATGGAATATCAAAATTCACATTGCGCTTTAACAAAAATAAAATGTATAAGGCAGGATGCATCCATCAGCGTTACGATAGATAAGCGCAGTGGAGATTATTCGGGGATGCAGAGGGAAAGGTTCTACAATTTGAAAGTATTTGGCGTCGGAGAACAAAAAATTAAGGATGTCATGATTGATGAAATACGATGCGAAAACTGGGAAATCCAAAATAATATTTTGATCATTAACAAGTTTGGTGATGCTAATCAGATAAGCAATGTATTAATAACATTTTAATATGATACGAGGGAATTTTTAGTATGAACGATACAATGTTACAAAGTGAAGAAACATCAGGTAAAAAGAAACCTGTTACTGCTATTATTGTGGGTGCCGGGAATAGAAGCTTAATTTATGCTTCCTATGCGTTGGGGCATCCTGAAGAGCTGAAAATTGTCGGTGTAGTTGAACCGGATAGTGTTCGCAGAGAAAAGACGGCAGAAATTCACAGTATAGATGAAAAAAACTGTTTTAAATCTGTGGAAGACTTGATAAAGGGCCCGAAAATAGCGGATGCTGCTATAAACGGTACTATGGATAACGTTCATATACCGACTTCAATTCCTTTGTTGGAAGCAGGATACCATCTGCTGGTTGAAAAACCCATTGGTATCGATCAAGATGAAGTCATGCAGCTTCTGAAAAAAGCAAAAAAAACAAAAAGGACGGTTATGGTGGGTCATGTGCTAAGGTATGCACCATTCTATGCTGAGATATTCGAGCGGGTAGCTAACGGTGATATCGGAGAAATTATCAATATCCGAACGGTAGAAAATGTAAGCTATCACCATATGTCCGTAGCCTATGTTCGAGGCAAATGGAACAGGAAGGATAAAGGGGGCTCGTCCATCCTTATGGCAAAATGCTGCCATGATCTGGATATAATCTCATGGATGAAAAGTGGAATTAAGCCCAAAAGAGTCAGCAGTTTTGGTGAGTTAATGCACTTCAGACCTGAGAAGGCTCCCGAGGGTTCAGGCAAGCGGTGTCTGGTTGATTGTAAAATTGAAAATGAATGTCCGTTTTCGGCATATAAACACTATATTACACAAGGCTTCTATAACTTTTATGTGTGGCATGGCATAGAACATCTTGGGAAAAATCCAACATTGGAACAAAAACTCGAATTCTTGCGCAAGGATAGCCCGCATGGCCGCTGTGTATGGCACTGTGATAACAACGTTGTGGATCATCAAAGTGTAGTTGTGGAATATGAAGATGGCTGCATTGCCAATCATAGCCTGGTTACCGGTACGTCAAGACCATGCCGCGTCATACACATCGTTGGGACAAAGGGTGAAATTCAGGGAGTATTGGAGGATGGGTTCTTTGTAGTCAGACATCCTGATGCACGAAAAGGCCATCAATATACCGAAGAACGCGTGGAAGTGAAAATAGCCGAGGATGGTCATGGCGGAGGAGATTTAAGGCTTGCAGAGGATTTTGTAAGAGTTATGCAAGGGCATACCCCCTCCATTTCTACTACAAAACTGGAGGACTCCATATATGGTCATATGATAGGTTACTCTGCGGATAAAGCAATGGAAGAAAAGTGTGTAGTAGAGATACAGAATATCTGATAAATGCGAGAGTTTTACCCGAAATAGGTTTGATTATCAGGTAAAACTCTCTTTTTTAATTTCATAGATACAATTATAATAGCATAGTTTCAGCTCGCCGAAACATAACCTTGAATTCTACCCTGAATTTCAATTGAATATTGACACATTTAATAAGATTGTCGCCTTGTTATTCAAGAGGGATTTTCATATAATCATGCCATATTTAGTGATGTTGCACAATTATAACTTGGAATAGATACAACGACCTCGTGCAAATAGGCTAAAAATTCTAAAAAAGGAAGGTATGAAAAGCATGAGAAATAGGATGAAAAAATGGTTATCAACTCTCTTGGTTATTTCTATGATGGTATCAGCATTTTCCTTCGTTGCTCCGTATCCATCGGTTTTTGCCGTTGAGGGCTATCAAGGTACACCGTTCAAAGGAAATCCCATTGCCATTCCAGGCGATGTGCGATTCTCGGATTACGATGTCGGTGCTGTGGGCGAAACACATTATCGGGGTGGGAATGCAACTGTTACAGCAAAATATCGCCAAAGTGACTGCATCAATATTTTTGATAGTACAGCAGCCGGACAGGCCTTTATCCAAATAGGCGCAGGTGTCTGGGGGAAATATACCATCGATGTGGCTGAAGACGATGAATATGAAGCAATCCTTGAATATACCCATAATACCCTCGATACCAATAAGAATCCTCCCCAGCCAATGCCAATATCGTTAGGGTTTGAAATAAGTGTTGATGATGTTGTTGTGTTGAAAAATGAGATTGAGCTTAAAGCAACAGGTGGGTGGGACGAGAAGACTATGGCTACTGCCAATCTGGGAAAAATTTCATTAAAGGCAGGCACGCACGTTTTGAAGTACACTCAGTTGAAGGGCGGCATGCATGCCAGCAAAATCACATTGAATGAGAGCTATAAAGGTACACCGTTCAAAGGAAATCCCATTGCCATTCCAGGCGATGTACGGTTCTCGGATTACGATATAGGTGATGTTGGCAAAACACATTTTCGGAGTGCGAATGCAAACAGTACATCAAAGTATCGACCGGGTGCGTATCTGATGGTTATGGATAGATACCCGAATAATGGGAAGGCTTGGGTTGTATATAGCCCGGGTGTGTGGGGCAAATATACCGTCGATGTGGCTGAGGACGGTGAATATACGGCGTACATTGACTATGCCACTACGAGCGCTAGTTCAGAGTTTGAAATGAGCGTTGATGATGTTGTTGTTTTGAAGAAGGAGCTTAAAGCAACAACGGGGTGGGGTGATAATAATATTGGGACTGCCAAGCTGGGGAAAATTCAGTTAAAGGCAGGCAAGCACGTTTTGAAGTTCAGTCAGTTTAAATTGGGTATACATGCGGATCAAATCACATTTAAAAAGTGGGAACAAACAGAATTATATGTGTCGACAAATGGCAGCGATGATATAACGGCTACGGGTAAAAAGGACCGTCCCTTCGCAACATTGAAGAGAGCAAAAGAGGAGATTGCAAAGCTCAGTGCTGATATGGACGGTGATATTATTGTAAATGTTGCTCCCGGCTACTATCAGCTTTCCGAAACCGAAAAATTTGGAATTGAACATAGCGGCAAAAATGGCTATAACGTTATTATCCGTGGCGAGGACACAGCAAACCCTCCCATCATCAGCGGCGGTTTAGAAGTAACAGGCTGGGAGAGGATGGACGACGGAATCTATAAAGCGCAGCTCGACACAGCTGGGAGGAGTGTCAGAAACCTTTACATAAACGGACATCCTTCCATTCGGGCTCGAAGTAAATATCAGTATTTATATGAAGAAACTTTCAAAGCCGACCCCGCAGCTGCGGCCGAGGACGGACTTTCGGTGACCACTGCGAATTTTCCGAAATTCAAAAATCCGAAAGGCATTGAGCTGATATGGGATATTGACTGGCTTTCAACCAGGATGGTTGTGGAAAATATCGTTGCAGACGGCGAAAAGACACACATTTATATGTCGCCGGACGCTTGGAAAAAAAGAATACAGAAATCAGCCCCCACTACTTCAGTTGCACCGGGCAAGTATTTCTTCGTCGAAAATGCCAAGGAGCTTTTGGACGAACCGGGAGAATTTTTCTACGACAAGGATGAAAAATATATTTACTATTACCCTTATGAAAATGAGAATATGAGTACGGCGGAAACTTATGTAGGTAACTTAGAATTCATGATGAATATTTCCGGCGCAAGCAATACCCAAAAAATCGAAAATCTTATGTTTGACAATCTCGATTTCAGATACAGCGAGTGGTACGCTGTAGATCGCCAGGGAGGGCTTATTTTGGTTCAGGCAGACCAAATGGGGACTGCCGCTGCCAATGATGAGACTGGGATAGAAGGGCAAATCAAGTTGAATTGGGCAAAGAACGTTAACTTCACAAACTGCAGGTTCTCATGCCTTGGCTCCACAGCAATCCGCATGGTTGAAGGTGTTATTAACTGTTCTGTAATAGGTAATGTGTTCCGGGATTTAAGTGGAGGAGGCGTTTCGATCGGTACTACTGAATACAAGAAGACGGTTGATAAAATTTGCAGTGACATAGCGGTAGAAAACAATATGTTCAGACGTGTTGCGAATGAATACCGTGGAATGCCTGCTGTCGCCGTGTATTATGAATGTGACATCAACATCGCGCACAATGATATTTTTGATGTACCCTACTCAGGTGTTTCTGTCGGTTGGGGATGGGGAGCGTACGATTCGGTAAACACAAAAAATATCCATGTATCGTACAATCATATAGAAAATATCATGACCTCTCTTTATGACGGTGGACCTGTCTATCTTTTAGGCAATATCCCCGGCTGTACGGTGGATAACAATTATTTTAAGAAAGCGAACACTTCCTTTGCGGGGGTGTACCCCGATTCGGGCAGCGGTAATATGAAGATTTACGAAAACGTACTTGAAAATTGCCGTTCGTTGTGGTTTGTGGGCGTGGGTGCGAATAAACCGCATGACAACTGGGCTTATGATAATTTTACTGATGAATATAAAGCAACAAACTTGCATGATAAGATATTCAATAACAAGGAATTTAATACCACCATCGTACAAAACGGCGAATGGCCCGAGGCGGCAAGGGCAATTATGAATAAGGCTGGCACCGAACCTGAGTACAGAGCCTTGCGTGAATTGGCTGCGTATCCGCAGTGGAGATATGATATTGTAAACAGAGTGCCAAAGAAAGGGTTTACGCCGAAAAGCTCGTTGCTTAAAATTGAAGCGGAGGACTTTTTAAAGGGTGGTCAGAATGTGGGATATTATAAAATTAACGAGAAACCGAAAAATAATCAATACAGGGACGATGGTGTTTCCCTCATGAGACACCCAAAGGGCAAGGGATATGTGATTCAAGAGAACTTTGACAACGAATGGTTTAAATATGAGGTGGATGTTGCAAGAGCCGGAGAGTACAATTTTATTATAAAAGGCGGGCAGGCGTGGCCGATTAATGGACCACAGCCGACGGTCAGCATTTATATTGATGATGAGCTGGTACTTGAAAATAAGCAGATTACAAACGGAATAAGTACAGCAGCGCCCGGAGACAATGGTGGCTGGTATAATTTTCTTGACACAAACCTTGGCAAAATACCAGTGCAAGCCGGCAAGCATCATGTAAAAGTGTTCCTGAATATTGGAGGATTTTTCTTTGATTATTTTAAAATGCTGACAGATGAGCAAATGGCGGCGGAGCCGGATTTGTTGAATGATGCACCCGAGTTTGACGAAGCCATGCTCATATCAGAGCAGGCAATGCGTAAAAGGTTAACGGATGGGTATCCCACATCAAAGCCCTGCACAGTGACCTTTGATGTTGACGGAATACAAACAGAAGTAACGGCAACAACAGGAGCAGCTATACAGCTTCCGGCAGATCCAACAAAGACCGGGTTTACGTTCAAGGGCTGGTATGATGCAGCAGTAGATGGAAATAAGGTAACAGAGTTTACTACCACAATGACAGTATATGCTCAGTGGACAGCGAATACAAAAGAACCGGAACAGAATAACGTTCTTGTGAGCATCACGACACCGGCGGCCATCACAGGGGTACCGAACGGAACGGCGAAGGATGCAGCGGCATTGGGTTTGCCGGTCAAAGTGAATTTGGAAATACAAACCACAACGGGAGGTGCTATTGCTACAACAGAGGGTGCTATATCATGGGATGTGGCAAGCTCAAGCTATAATCCGGCTTCAAGGGAAGCACAGACCTTTATGGTAGAGGGAACAGTGACATTTCCGGAGGGAGTAGTGAATCCGGGAGAGATACCGGTGACTGTAAGTATTAGCGTGACAGTGAAGGCGGCGGAAATACCGGTGATACCGGAACCGGAACCAACAGAACCGGGAACAACCCCGACCCCAACACCTTCACCGACACCGGTGCCTGTGAAGGAATCGGACGGAAGCGTGAAGGTTGACTT
>CAYQCA010000004.1:16956-35968 GCA_964415835.1 uncultured Clostridium sp.
AATCAGAAAGACAGATGCTCTGCCAAATGCAGATAACAAGCCTGTTGTAGAAGTGTATGCAGCAATCGCCGGAAAGGTAATTCCTTGGTATAACCTAGACGCACCAGTAACTATATCAATACCGTATACACCTACAAAAGCAGAGCTTAAGCATCCTGGATTTGTAACAGCATGGTATATTAATGGGGCAGACAATAAAATACCTGTTCCAAGTGCGAGATATAATGCTAACGAAGGAGCAGTAGTATTTAGAACAACACACTTTAGCAAGTATGCTGTCGCATATGTAACAAAAACATTTAGCGATATTAAAAAGCACTGGTCAGAAGAAAGAATAAGCATACTGGCTTCAAAGGGAGTTATTGACGGGGTTACAGAAGCTGAGTTCATGCCAAATCAGAGCATAACAAGAGGCGAGTATATTATGTGGCTTATGAATACCCTTGGGCTGACAGCTAAGTATGATTCAAACTTTAGTGATGTGAATAAGGGCGACAAATACTATGAAGCTGTAGGAATGGCAAAGAAACTTGGAATAACAAGCGGAGTTGGAGAAAATAAATTCGCTCCTGAAAGACAAATTTCCAGACAGGATTTGTTGGTGCTTACAGCAAAAGCCTTAAAGCTGGCAGGACGTGAGCTAAGTGCAGGAACAGTGGCAGATATGAGCAAATTTGCCGACATTTCACAGGTTGCCAATTATGCAGTTAATGATGTGGCTGCAATGATTAAAAACGGAATAATAGCCGGAGACGGAACGAATATCAAGCCGAAGGACAATACATCAAGAGCAGAAGCGGCAACTATTCTGTATAAGCTGTATTCGAAGTAATAACCAGATACACAGATTTTGTATAATATTAGGATGAAGTAATTAGTAAGAACAATGGGGCAATGGTCAGACCTCATCATAGGTTAGTATGTGACCATTGCCCTGCTAAGATGCAGTGATGGTAGTTTTCCGCGACGGAAATTTGCTTGCACCCTATGCACTTCCATTTATAAATGCGGGAATTCCGACTTGGATCGACAAGCCTTTTACGGTTAAAATCGATGAGGCGAAAATGCTGATAGAAGAGGCTGAAAAATATAATACCCTCGTAACAGGAGGTTCAACCTGTAAATACAACTATGATGTATTGATGCTTCAAAATTCGGTGAAGAGCGGTGCTGTCGGAAATATTGCTTCGGGTTATCTCAATTTCCCCGGAGACATCAACAGCCCATATAGTGGGATATTCTTCTACGGCCCCCATATAGCGGAAATGCTTTTCACGATATTCGGATATGATGCAAAATCTGTGGTGACAATCAGAAATAATGATTATATTATCAGTCATGTAAACTACGATAAATTTAGCGTTGTTTTAAACTTTACAAAGGGTGTGGGTCAGTATAATTGCATTGTCCATGGCAACAAAGAAAGCTTTGCGAGGGAAATTGACATATCTATTATATATAAGCTTGGCTTTGAAAATTCGTAGAAATGCTGAGAACAGGCAAGAAACCGCTTTTGCTTGATAAACTGCTTGCTCCGACCCTACTTCTTACGGCTATTAATCAATCTATCGAGACTGGCAAAGAGGTATATTTAAAGGATATTGAGTTTTAATCAAGTTTGTTCGATTATATGAATGCTAAAATGAAAAAAATCACTGCATTTTGACGCCTACGGAGTACACCTGTTCTTTACAAGTGGGATCTGGGATTATAAATTAATCGCATCAAAAATAAGAACTCGTACCTTTTCTTACATATGTATGTGTGGTAAAGTATTGTTTAATGCATTTGTAAATGTGGGGGAAATATGGAAAATAATAATGAGTTTTTAGATGGCTTTATGAAGAAGCTGGAATTTCCTGAGGAGGCACAGCTTTTCTTAGCACAGGTTGCCGAGTCACTGGAGCAGGATGAAGAAAATTTTAACGAAATGAATGTAATTATTAAACAATTTCTTGATAAGCAGTATGAAAAGTTTGATGACATACTGGAGAGATTAAATTGCCTGGCACAAAAAACGAATATTCATCAATATACAATACATTTAATATCTTTAATGTATTGCTCAAAAATATTAAAGGATAGATATAATAAGGCAGGTATTTCTGAGGGAATTTATTGGAACACAATGCTGGACTTACGGTGTAAATTGTTAGAGTGTAAAGATGTACATGGTATTTGGGGTACATTTGTTGCCTCCTGGTTTCCTGGATTCTATTCAATGGAGCGTTTTGGGCTTGGACGTTTTCAATACGAGTGGTATGACTGGGACAGGGAGAATTATACCAGGAATGGTTACACGGTACATAAAGGAGACAGAGTTTACAACATGCACATTCCGTCAGCCGGAGCAATAACCCGTGAAATAAGAATGGATTCATATAAAAAAGCGTACGAATTTTTTAAACACGAATTAAATGGAAAGCCAATAGTTTTAGTATGTGAATCCTGGCTGCTATATCCTGACAACGAGAAAATACTACCCGAAGGTTCTAACACTGTTGAATTTATGCATGATTTTGATATTATTGAGCGCAAGGTAAATGAAGCTTTTACTGATGCATGGCGAATTTTCGGTAAGGATTATAACAAAACTGTTGATGAATTACCGACTAAAACATCAATGCAAAGAGCGTTTGCAGGGTGGTTAAAGGCCGGAAATAAAACAGGTTCAGGCTTTGGTGTTATATTATTTGACGGAAAAAATATAATATAACGAGGCAAGAAAATGTCAACCACTTCTATAAGTGGCGAGTTCAGCTTCGGTTTTCAGGCAGTGCCAGTGATTTCCTGGCACTGAGCATTATCTCCCGCCTCGTTGAAACGCAGCTAAAGTAAGAAAACTTTTCTACAGCCGAAAAATTTTCTCTGAACTGATGTGTTATAATTGTAGAAGAATACTGATAGCTCTTTGGCTTAGGAAAATCTTATGCCAAGAGCTATTTTATTTCTATCTCTTCGGGAATCTTGTATAACGAATTCCGTTGCTATATAATTATGAGTACACCTTACCGCTATCATGAAAATATAAATAAAAATATTTTATAACTTTCGCTTGATTTGTATTAATATAATGAGGTCATGGATGCCTCCTACCTATATTAATATCGTTTTATAACGAGGCAGTTAGATGGGCCCCCGCCCCACTTTTACAAGTAGCGGGTACCGGATTGGTTTTCAGGCGGCGAGCACATATCTCCCGCTTCGTTGAAACGCGAAAAATTTTATCTGAACCGATGCGTTATTATACAAAAATGGAGGTCAAAGGTGATGTTCAAAAAATTACACGATGTCAGCATTATCTGGAAATATATAATCGTCTACTTTCTCATTTGCATTGTCCCTATTTCTGTCATGGTTTTTTATATCTATAATATATCTCAAAAAAATGTATTTGATAATGCACAAAGCTATTTGCGTCAGACTTTGGCGCAGACAAACAAAAATATCTCAAATAATATATATACAATACGCAAGATCAGTCAGGAGATTGCAAATGACAGAATAATCAAGGATTTTCTGGATATGCCTTATGAGGGAACCGGTGAAGACATACTGAATTATAGAAATAAAATATTTCCATACCTCAGGATCAGAAAAAGCCTGATTTCTCATGCATATTCTATCTGGATATTTAAAAGCAACCCGGATATACCGACAAGTTGGGATTCGGGGGTGGGAATAGAAGATATATCCCGCTTCAGCTTGACGAACAGCACGCAGAAGCCTGAAAACCGGGATTTTTGGTGGGAAGAGAACCATCTGGATATTTTAAGCAAGGGTCCCAAGACGGAGGAAAAACAGCGTGTATATTCCTACAATTATATCATCCGTTCGCGGGGCAGAAATAAAATTTCAGCGGTATTGAATATTCAAACTAAGGTTGAGGAGCTTTTTAAAGATATAAGCTTGTACAATTCACCAAGAATCGGAGATATGTATATTGTTGATAAAAAAGGTGAAATCATATATACACCCTATAGACAAGACACAGGAAAGAATATTTTTGACTTGTATCCGGAGCAGAAGCTCTCTCTTGACTTTTTTCAAAGCTCAGGAGAATGGCGAAGCAAAGACTATATTTTTTCGTCAATCGGGATAGAGGAGCTCAATTGCTGGCTCTTGTCGGTTCTGCCAATTAAAAATATAGATAAGGACATAGCGCAGGCAAAAAGAGGCATTCTATTTGATATGACAATTGTATTTATAGTGGTACTGCTGGGGATAGCCATTGCAACATTTGGAATAACAAAAAAGATAAGACGCCTTGCTGATGCTGTAGAACAGGTACATGACGGGAACTATGATGTCAGTGTAATTCAGGGAGGCAATGATGAGTTCGGAAAGCTCAATGCGTCGTTCAATGAAATGACGAAGAAAATCAGAACCTTGATTACTGAGGTGTATGAGGCTGAAATAAAGGTGAAGGATGCCAGCTTAAGAATGCTGGAGGCTCAAGTGAACCCGCATTTTCTGTATAATACGCTTACGTCAATTGCAAGTGTTGCAAAAAAGAATGGAGATGATGAAGCCCAAAAAATGGCAATTTCATTAGGGAAATTTTATAGAATCGGGCTGTCCAAAAAATCAGAAACCATTACAATTGCTGAAGAATGTGAGTATTTACAGATGTATATAAATCTTCAGATGGTGAGATTTAACAATCACTTTCTATGCCAATTCCACATTCCTGAAGAGCTGCGGCAGTACCGAATTATCCGGAATCTGCTGCAACCCATGGTAGAAAATGCTCTGCTGCATGGCTTGGAAAATAAGGAGAGGGATGGCTTAATAGATATAAGCCTGAAGCAAACAGGCAATAAGCTTGTATTTACAGTTTCAGACAACGGAAGCGGAATGCCGGAAGAAAAGCTTCAGGACATAAATAATGGGAGGTTTGAATTGGGCAGCTCTTCGGGCTATGGACTTAAAAATGTCAATGACAGGCTGGAGATTTTTTATGGCAGCAGCAGCTCCTTAAGGATAGAAAGCAGCGTTGAAAGCGGAACCAGCGTCAAAATTGAAATTCCTATTACATCGGAACAGGGGGAAAGGAAAACCTAAAAAATAAGTTCGGATATTTTTTTAGCTTTTCCTAGATGATATGTACCGTATATTAATTGTGGAAGATGAGGACATTATAAGAGAGAGCATTGCAAATGTTGCAATGAATTGGGGTGAGAATCTTGCGGAAATTCGCGAAGCAAGGGATGGGGCAGAGGGCTTGGCTGTTTCCAGAGAGTTTAAGCCGCATATCATAATTACCGATATTAAAATGCCGAAGATGAGCGGTCTTGAGATGATTGGAGAAATTCAGAAATTCAAGACAGGAACAAAATTCCTAATACTGAGCGGATATGACGATTTTGAATTTGCCCAGGATGCAATCAGCCTCAAGGTATCGGCATATTTGCTCAAGCCCTTTGAGGATGATGATATTGTAATAAAACTCCAGACAATGGTCGATGAGCTTGAGAAGGAGAGAAAAGAGCTTGTATTTCGTGAACGTGCAGTGAGGACTGTCAATGAAACGATTTTAAATAATCTGCTCAATAATTTGATTAATTGGACAGATGACATAAATGCCATGTTGAAAATTTTACAGGGCTACGATATACATTTTTCTTGTGATCGCTACTACTGTATATCAATGATAGCTGTAGGCTGGGATTTAAGTAAAAGAACGGACTTTGAGGAGCGCAGCAGCGATTTCTTTAAAAGAGGCCTTGAAGTCACTGAAATATATTTTCTGAGGGCTGATAACGGGTGTAATCGTCTGATATTTATCCTTGGAATTAATGGTTCGGAAAATATAAATTTATGGCTTCCGGTAATTGAAGAATACCATAAATACATTACTGTGAGATTTTCATTTTCGGCTGTTATAGGGGTATCTGACCGGGCAGTACCTATTCATAGGATTAGAGAAAGTATAAAAGAAGCACAAATAGCGGCTGAATGGAATTTTTTCACCAAAACACAGAAGGTGACGCTTTATAGAGAAAAATATATGTCAAAAGCGGGTTCCGCAGAACTACAGAAGCCTTGGGCAGAGCTACTGCAGGATGCGATAATGGCATTTAAACTGAGCAATTCCGAGCTGGTAATTAATAAAGTAAAGAGATTGTATGAGATTTTATCATCCACGCCGAATATTGGCATGGACAGAGTGAAAAGCATGTATACAAGATTGCTGACTGATGTACTAATGATGGCTTCAGAAAAGTCTCTGGAAATGGGCAGGGAGTTATTAAGCCGCATGGAAAAAGGAGTGCAGGATAGTTTGCACATTGGAAGTCTTCATGAACTTTGCTGCAGCCTTCTCAATGACGCGATCAAAGTGATGAAGGAAGGCGGCGACGGAGGAACATGGGTGGTGGCACGCATGAAGCAGTTTATCCATGAAAATTATCAGTCGGGAATCAGCTTGAGTGAAGTTGCCGTTCAAATGAAAATGTCTCCGAATTATATCGGAACGATATTTAATTCCAGTGAGGGAAAAACCTTTAATTCCTATCTGGCTGAGTATAGAATCGAGTGTGCAAAAAAACTGCTGACAGGTTCGGAGGCTTCTATTCAGGAAATAGCCGAAAAGGTAGGGATACCTGATGCCGCATATTTTTCCACCACCTTCAAAAAAATCACCGGCATGACACCCGGAAAATATAATAAGGCCATGGCCGCGTTGAAACGCAGCTAAATTAAGAAAATATATCATTGATTTTTTAAAAAAGATAGATTTTTAAAATTTACTTCCCCTTCTGTGCGAAATAAAATAGGTGTAGAGAACAGTACTGTTTGTTTCAATTGCTGTTTTACATCTGGTAGAGGGGGAGGATTTTTTGATAGCGGACAAGGGTCAGAATTCCGGTTGGCAGAGACTTGGAAAAGAAATTTGGAAACAAAAATATCTACTTATTTTTGTTATACCGGCAATTATCTGGATGATTATATTTTGTTATTATCCTTTATATGGGATAACTATTGCATTTAAAGACTATAACTTTGGGCTTGGAATTTTTAAAAGCCCCTGGGTAGGCATGAAATACTTCAAAGAAATTTATAACGATCCGTATTTTCTCGCCGCACTGTGGAATACTTTGAGAATCAGCTTGCTTAAGCTGGTATTCGGATTTCCGGTTCCTGTTCTTTTTGCGTTAATGCTTAACGAATTAAGAGGAATGACATTATTCAAAAAAGGTGTACAGACATTTACCTATCTTCCGCATTTTTTATCCTGGGCGTTTTTGGCGAACTTTTTAAGCATGTTTCTTTCAGACAGCGGGATGCTGAACAAAATGCTGATAAACCTGAATATATTAAGCGATCCAAAGGCGTTTTTGGGAGAGCCCACATCTTTTCTGGTCAGCATGGTTGTTTCGGATATATGGAAGAGCTTTGGATTTTCATCAATTATATATCTGGCTGCAATTTCTTCGGTTGACATGGAACAGTATGAAGCGGCAATAATTGACGGGGCGAGCAGAATGAGGCAGATATGGCATATCACGCTACCGGCAATCAAGCCGACCATCGCTATTTTATTAATTTTGCAAATCAGCGGTCTAATGAATGCCAACTTTGAACAGATGTTTCTGATGAAAAACAGTTTGGTCAAAGATGTCGCTGAAATTCTGGGGACGTACACCTATGATATTGGTATAAAAAACGGAAGATTTTCCTATTCGTCTGCGGTTGGATTATTTACATCATTAGTATCGTTTATTCTTCTGTATATTGCAAATGCCGTAACAAAGAAGTCATCGGGTGAGAGCTTGTTTTAGGGCAATTAATAGTAGAAGCTAAAGGGGGAAGTAAAGATTGAATACAAGGAAGACAATTTTAGACTATTTTTTGATTGTAATATTGCTTTTACTGTCTTTGACAACGGTATATCCTGTTCTGAATATTTTGGTGCTGAGCTTCAATGAGCCGCAGGATGCAATCCGCGGGGGGCTGTATCTCTGGCCGAGAGTCCCGACTTTTGACAACTATCTTGTTTTTTTTCACAATGCTGATTTTTTGAACGCATTTTTGATTTCGGTATTGAGAACAGTGCTGGGAGGACTGGCGGGTACGCTGTTCACTGCCTGCTTTGCCTATGCAATGTCCAAGACGCATCTGGTCGGGCGAAAAATCTGGCTGGCGTTAATGATTATACCCATGTACATCAGTGGCGGGCTGATTCCCTACTTTTTAATGATAAAGGATATCGGTCTCTACCAGAATTTTTTGGTTTACATTATTCCGGCGTTATTTAGCTCCTACAATGCCATCATATTTATAACCTTTTTCAAGGGGCTTCCGGCTGAGCTGGAGGAATCGGCAAAAATTGACGGAGCAAACGACATGACAGTCTTTTTCAAAATAATCATTCCGATATCCATGCCGGTTTTGGCCACAATTCTGTTGTTCAACGCTGTAGGGCAGTGGAACGCCTGGTTTGATTCCATGCTTTACGGAGGGAAAAGGCTTATCACGCTGCAGGCAAAGCTGGTTGAAATCATGAGGGATGCCGAGGTTACAAAGCGGTTTGAAAACGCTACCGGTGCATCGGGAAACATTGCTGCGATGTTCAGCAAGCAGACGGTGGAGTCCACCAAAGCCACTGCGATGGCCCTTACCGTCATACCCATCATCATGGTATATCCTTTTTTGCAGAAATATTTTGTCAAAGGTGTTATGATAGGCTCTGTCAAAGGATAAATTCGGAACAAGACGCATGGCGATATTGTCGCACGGCAATTGGCAATGTGTTATGTAAATAAATAAAATTTTATGAGGAGGTCATGTAATGAAAAACATGAAAAAATGGAGTGCTCTGGTAATTGCTTTTTCAATGCTGATAACGATGCTTGCCGGATGCGGAGGCGACAAACCTGGTGATAGCAGCGCAAACAGCAGTTCCGATGTGTCGGCAAACAACACTGCGGATGCTTCAAAGCCAAAAGAAGTGAGGACGCTGAATGTGTGGTATGCGTCAATGTGGCCGTGGGTAAAGACGTCCGCGCAATGGGACGATTCCGAGAACTGCAAGCAGATTGAGCAGGAATCGGGGATCCGATTGAATTACGACATGCAGGTAGGAAATCAGGATGATTTGCTGGGACCGATGATTGCGTCAGGATCCTTGCCGGACAGCTTTGTCATAGCACCGTACAGTTCCCCATATGTACAGCAGATTATTGATGCCGGTATGGCATACAGCATTTCGGATATGATGGAAAAGTACGAGCCTGAAGCGGCAAAAAAGATTCCTTCATCCCAATTCCAGTTCCATACGTCAGCGGACGGAAAGCTGTATAAATATGTAGGCTTCGAATATACTGCAGAGGCGGCACAATCGCTTGGAGAAGTGGGAGTAGCACCTACCAAGGGCGAGCAGTTAATGTGGGTAAGAAAAGACATACTGCAGGCATGGGGAAAGGATGATATAAAGACAATTGATGAATTTGCTGATTATTTGCGCTTTGTAAAAAAGAATTATCCTGATGTAACTCCATTATCCAGCAGTGAGCAGTATTATCTGTTAAATTCATTCGGACTCCAGCCATTGGGTAGCGGACAAAGCCGGTACTATGTGGACGAAAGCGGAAAAGTTCAGTTGTTTGTCAAAGATCCCAAATACCTCGAATATGCCAAATGGATTAACGGACTTTTTAGAGAGGGTATCATATCCGCCAATACACTTACAATGCAAGAGCAGCAGCGACGAGAACAACTTGCGAATGGATTGTTTGGAGCTATAACGGGTGGATATTATGACATAATGAATAATATAAACAGTGGGCTGACAAAAGCAGGAAACAAAATTCAGTACACTGCGGTAGGACCTATTGATAAAACACCGGGAAGCTTTAAATTTACATTGCTCCGTACCAGAGGTGATTTGGCGTGGATGGTCAACAGCAAGATCGAGGATCCGTCGATTCCGGCAAGATGGTTGGCATACATGCTGAGTGATGAAGGACAGCAACATGCGATGGGCGGAATCAAAGGAAAAGATTTCACAGTGGACGGCAATGGCAAGTATGATCTGGCTGCAGCAAATAAAACAGCCTTAAACACTAATCTGGAAGAATATTGCAAAACCTATAGTGTTGTATCAAAATTTATTCCATGGGTCAATCTGAAATACTGGACGTATTTTGTAGACGGACCGATGACTCAAGATGCAGCGAAACAAGTCAATCAAACCCGTTTCCCGTTGGACAGAATTATTGATACATGGGCGGAAGGCTTTGCAGATTTGGATGGCACAGTTAAGCCGGACAGTGATGCAGGTGTCGCGATGACAAAATGCAAAGAAGCCACTGATGATTTGATAGTCAAGCTGATTGTTGCAAAATCCGATGCGGAATTCCAGCAGATTTACGACAAGGGAATAAAGGATCTGGAAACCATGGGAATGGCTAAATATGAGGATGCTGTCAATACTGAGCATCAGAAGCAATTAAAGGAATTAGGAAAGTAAGAGCTGAGCTTTTGCTTTGAGAAAATACAAAAAAGATGGGAGCTAAGCCCATGTCTGTACTTTGACAGCAGAAAGTCAATCATTGACTTCGTGAAAATATCGGACATGGGCTTAATTAATAGCTATGACAAGTATAAGGAAAGAGAAAAGCTGGAACAGGCCCTTCACTGCAAAGCGGTATCTTCATCCTCCTTTTGTCGAAAATATCGTTACAATGTGGCCGGACTTCCGGATCATGTGCGGTGATGTCATTGAAGAGCCGGTTACATATAGATCTTCTGCATTCCGTATCCTTGTGGGAAGTGACATGGATGTCCCTGATTTTAAGAAAACAAAATATGAGGTTAGGGCTGACGGAGTCCCTATTCATGCAATAAACTATGATTTTAACGGATATACGCTCAGAATGGAGAGTTTCTGCAATATTCAAAGGATACCCACTATATATACAAAACTTAATTTCAGAAATAATACGGATAGGAAAGTAACAGACTCTATCGTTATTTTGACGCGTACAGGAGACGAAAGACATCTAACAGGCATGGAAGTGGACGGTTATGCTCATTTTGACGCCAATGTGTGCAACTGGGGATTTATTGAGGCGAACTGGGCATATCAAAACAATATACTTACCGATGGCGAGTATGAAATTCGGTTGCAGGACACCGGGGATTTTTCACCCGAGTGGCAAGGGGAGATAAAAGGAAGACCCTGGTATCACCGCAATCTGCTGAAAATGAGCTTTTCCCTTCAACCGGGTGAGCAGAAGTCTTTCACGATGGCATTCCGGCATGGAAAAACAACTGCCTTTGACTATGAGGCAGACAAAATGGCAGCGCTTGAGTTCTGGCAGGTTGAGCTGGGAAAAATCCAGCGGTTGCCCCCGGAGGATGAGCCGAAGGAGCGGGAGATGCACTATTCGTTGGTTGCACAGTGTTTGCAGATGTTTTGTCATCCTTTGGGCAAGGAATATGTATTTCCACGGCAGGGAGGGCTTCAACGGGCAATCTGGCCTGTAGAAGCCGTCGAGTTCTTAATTGCGTTAGATAGAATCGGAGACTTTGCAAGCTACACCGACACGGCGTATGAATTGTTTTTTAATATCATGCAGGTGAAGGACGGGGACGATCGCGGAAAGATTGTCAGTTTCGGTCAGCAGTGGGCGAACAATACAGGGGGAGCCCTATGGGGACTGGCACGGCATTTATTGTTCCTGGACGACCGGGCTGTATTTGAAAAATACCGGGAGCAGGCATATCTGGCTTTTCGCTGGATTGAGCGCCAGCGCTGCGAAGGTGAAAAAAACGGATATAAGGGAATTTTTCCGCCGCTTCAGGCATCGGACTGGGATGGAGGATATTTTCAAAGCTGGTGCTGGACAGATTCAATTAACTTAATTGGATATGAATGGCTAGCCAAGGCTTTTGAACATTATAACGATCCGGCAGCGGCTGAAATCAATAAAGCCTATAACGATTATCTGAGCTGTCTGCGCTTTATTTTGAAGGAAGAGACAGAGAAAAATGCATATGAGGCTGAAATGTTAATTTCAAACCGAGCGGGGGTAAGAATGGCCGATCCACCAAAAGGTCCATATATGTCGGATGGGCCTGCCACTCTACTGCGTGCCGGGGTGATAGAAGCCGAAAGCGATACGGCAAAATTGGTTGAGAATTATTTCCATAACCGGTGTCTGATGAAAAACGGACTTCATGGATTGATGAACGACGGACAGCTTCGTCAGGGACACCGCAGCGACTCATGGGCGGGACATACCTGGTATACCTCTTATCCCGATCTGTGCTGGTTTGAACACTGGTTGCGCATTGGGAGGATTGAAGAGGCTGAAAAAACACTGGAAGCCCAGATGCTGTATGCAATGACTCCGGAGTATTACATGAATGAGCGGTATGCGGACAATGACCCGTATTTTGTACCCTGGCTGCCCAATGCCAGCGCAAACGGGAGATTTTTAATGATGTACAATGACCTGGTCGAGACTAAAAAATTAAAGCCGTAAATACCTGAGTAACTTACTATTTATGCCAAAAGTTGGCGAGGAGGTTAAATATGAAGAGGATTTTATCTTTTTTGTTGGCATTGTTTATGATTATTAATATATTGTGTTTAAATGTATTAGGGGAAAACACAGTTAAGGCTTCAACTGATGTTGTGAATCTTGTAAAGAATCCGGGATTTGAAGCCGACGGAGCTACGGTTCAGACACCTAAAAATTGGCGTACCTGGGCTCCTACTGAGGAGGAATATAGAGCAGATTTTACGGTAAAGGGAGAGGCTCACTCGGGAGAGTACTATGCAAGGCATTATAAAGACACGGATTATAGTGTAAGTACCCAAACCGAAGAAATGTGGGGGTTGGAGAACGGAAAGTACACCGTTGAGGCTTGGGTAAGATCCAGCGGAGGTCAGAGCACTGCTAAGTTGCTTGTTTATAATGGCGCTGTGGAAAAGGAATTTTCCATACCCCAAGCAGATGTATGGACAAAAATAGAAATTACTGATATAGAAGTAACTATAGGATTCTGCAATATAGCATTTTATTCGGTTGCGTCTGCAGGTCAGTGGATTGAATTTGACGATGTGTCATTATATAAGATGGGTGATGAAAGTAAACCACTGGCGTTTAATAGAATTAGCGATAGGAATGTATACGCAAATGAGCCGCTCGCATTCAGAATAAGAGCTGTTGCCGCAGACGAGAGTGCGGTGACAACCTACTCTGCCATAGGCTTGCCGTCAGGTGCGCTGCTTGAATCAGATTCGGGAGTTTTCACATGGACGCCCTCTGATGCTCAGACAGGAGAACATACAGTCACTTTCATAGCAGGAACCGATAAGGGCGATAGCGATAGCAAGACAATAAAAATAACAGTTAATAATAAGTATGAAAAACCAAAAACAAATCTTATTATGATAAATCCGGGATTTGAAGACGACGGAGCAGAAACCCAAACGCCCAAGGGTTGGCTTACCTGGGCCCCCACTGATGAAGAATATAATGCGGATTTTACAGTACAAGGGAATGCTCATTCAGGCTCATATTATGCAAGGCATTTCAAAGAAACTAATTATGCAGTAAGTACCCAGAGAGACCTTTCAGGTTTGGAAAATGGAACATATACCCTTGAGGCCTGGGTAAGATCCAGCGGAGGTCAGAATATGGCCAATATGCTTGCTACGCCTGACAACGATGGGGTGATGCAAAAGAAATTTGAGATATCCGCAGCTGACCAATGGACCAAAATAGAGATTACTGATATAAAAGTATCTAAGGGAGTATGTAACATAGCCTTTTTCTCAATGGCGTCCGCAGGTCAGTGGATTGAGTTTGATGATGTTGTGTTTTACGATCAGAACGAAGAGCCTGATTCAGGTTGGCGCGGACCGGGACCAAACAGTGAAGAAAAGGTGTGGGTTGCTCCAAACAGTATTAAAATATTAAAGGATCAGATTGCACAGTCAAATACACAAAACACCCTTAAGATAGAAGCCGCCAAAAATGAACATGAAGGCGGGCAGATTATTGTTACAGCGGGGCAGAGCAAAAAAGAAATCACAGGTATAAAGGTTTCGGATTTTACCCAGGGTGAAAACACGATACTTTCAAGCTCTGTAGATGTGTATGTCCAACATTATATGAATGTTAAGAATCCTACAACAGAGTTTTTCATTAAAGGTTGGTACCCGGATGCAATCATACCCTATGGAAATTACATGCAAAAGCATAAGGTGATTCTTGTAGATGAAGGAGCCAATCAGGGAATATGGTTTACATTCAAGGTAGGAAAAGATGTACCGGCAGGCCTTTACAGCGGGAGCATCACATTGACCATTGACGGACAGGATATAGCAGTGCCTGTAACCTTAAAGGTATGGGACTTCAGTTTGACGGATGAAAGCCATTCGGAGAGTTCCTTTTCGATTAGAGAAGGTTATGAAGGAGACTTTTTCTTGGAGGGATTTCCGGGAGTTATATACGATACACCTGAGTATTGGAAGCTGCTGGAGGATTATTATTATTTTCATCTAAATTATAGGATTACACCTACTGACCTGCCTATACCATTTAAAAACATCAATCAATTTGTAAGCGATGCGGCTAAGTATATTCAGGATTCAAGGGTAACGGCATATAGCATTCCCTATAAAAAGGGCGATTTTGACAACGGAGAAGCTTCCCAACTGGTTGGTGCTTTAAAGCAAGCTGGGCTGCTTGAAAAAGCATATTACTATTTAAAAAGTGAAATAGATGAACCAACACAAGCTCAATATCAGGATGTAAAAGATTTTAGCAAAAAAATAAGAGATATTGACCCTGATTTGAGACATCTTGTTACTACATATATCAATAATGAGTTCTTTGGTCACATCAACACATTCTGTTCAATTTTTAAACCATTTGACAGTGAAAGCTATATCAATCATGCCAAGGAAAGGCAGGAGGCAGGCGACCACATATGGTGGTATGGATGTGTATTTCCTAAGTATCCGTATCCCACCTATCATTTGGATGATTATTTGTTAGGGGCGAGGCTGGTATCCTGGATGCAGAAATCCATTGGTATTGAGGGAAACCTGTATTGGGCTACAAACATTGATTTCAGATATGACGGAACCCAATATGCCAAAAAAGATATATGGAGGAATCCTGAATCATGGGTAGATCCTAACACAGGAGCAATAGCAAATGGAGAGGGCTTTCTGCTCTATCCAGGCTATGAATATGGAATAAAAGGACCGATACCATCCCTGAGACTTGAAACCATCCGGGATGGAAATGAAGATTATGAATACTTATGGCTTCTGGAGCAAAAGATTAAGGCAGCTTCAGCTAAGCTTGGCATTCAGGTAAATGTAGATGATTTTATGAAGCCGATATATGAAAGGCTTTTTACAAACATTAATTCGTATACCAAGGATCCTGACAATATCATTGAAGCCAGAAGAGAAGTTGCGGAGATGATAGAGGCGCTTGACAAACAACCTACGGCACTTGTATTGCTGGGGGATTATACCGAAGACAAGTCGAAAAGGGAAATACATTTATATGCTGAAAAAGGCAGTTCAGTAGAAGTGAATGGCATGCCTGTAAATCCAATAGAGACCTTGGATAAGGCGGATAAATTTATAGTTTCAGTTCCGTACCAAAAAGGAATCAATACGTTTACTGTAGAAATCCACAAAGACAACAACGCTTATACTGCTAAAAGGATGTTTCTTGAAAAGTATGAAGCAGGCACAACTGTTTTAGAGGCTGATAAGGTGAGCAACGGAATCACATTGGATGGCAGGACCGACGATGCTGTGTGGACCATGGATAAAACGCCTGTGCAAAAAATGGGAGAGATCGATAATACAGCTAAGTTTGATTTTTTATGGAATGACAGCTATCTTTATGTGGCTTTTGATATAGCAGATGCACACGTAATTAATTCCGGCTCCCAACAGCCTTGGAATGATGATTCGGTGGAAATATATATCGACGGGGACAATGGTAAAGGCAGCTACAATGAGCATACCGCCAGATTTGTCTTCAGGTATGGGGATGAAAATGTGTATGCTTATGGAAATCGAAGTATAAATACACAAGGCATATACCACAAAGTATTTAAAACAGAAAAAGGATATTCTATGGAAGTTGCCATTCCGTGGAAATGTATTGATGTCAAAGCGGAATCCGGCAAAGCTGTGGGTGTGACAGCCCATATTAATGACAAGGATGTCAATGATGCTCAGGCAGAAGCCAGGGGAATGCTGGCTTATACAGCAGAGCCTTCAAAAGATAGCGAGTCTTCAGTCAACTGGGCAAATCTGCAATTCGGAGGAGCTGTTTTAGATAACCCGGTAATTATAGAAACAGTTGCAGAAAGCGCCATTACCATTGATGGGGTTATAAAAGAGGATGTATGGAAAATAAGCCAGAGTATTGATAATGTTTATCTATGGCCAATGACCGATGCTACGGCGAAATTTGGCACAATGTGGAATGAAAAATACCTTTACGTTGCATTTGATGTTATTGACGGCAAAGTACAGGGACCTGCCGGTAACCCTTGGGATGATGATGGTGTAGAAATATTTATCGATGGCGATCTTGCGAAAGGTGCTTACAACAGTTACACTGCACACCTTATCATGAGGTACTCGGATGATAAAGTATATTCCTATGGGAATGCTGATTTAAGCACAAAAGGGATTTTACAGAAATCATACAAAACAGAGAGAGGATACAGTGTCGAGGCGGCTATACCTTGGGAGAACCTCGGAATTACAGCGGAAGACGGTAAAAAGATAGGATTTACAGTGCATGTGAATGACAGTGATGCAGGTAGTGAAATTCCGTTTGGTGCTATCGGATATACCCATGATGTGGGAAATGATTCAATGTCAAGCACCGCTTGGGCGGAGTTTACATTAAAAGGCAATCAGTCGGAACCAGAATATTATACAATCAATATTTCAAGTGACGGCAACGGCACAGCTGGCGCAAACATCACAACGGCAGCCGAAGAGACGGAAATTACACTGACTGCCGCTGCAAATAGCGGCTACTGTTTCAAGGAATGGCAGGTTATCGACGGGGGTGTGACTGTTGCAAATAACAAATTTATCATGCCGGCTAATGATGTGACTGTAAAAGCTGTATTTGAGCAAATTCCGACAGAACCGGTAGAACCTGTGAATCCCGGAAATACTACGCAGACTCCGGCTGAAAACAAAATTGTTTTGGAAGATGGAATAGCAAAAACCCGCATTAATTCAACTCTGGACAGCAACAAAAAGGCAGGAGTAGCGGCTATAAGCAAGGAAACTCTGGATAATATGTTCAGACAGACAAAAGAAAATGCAGATGGCACAAAGAGGGTCATAATTGAAGTACCAGAGGTTAAGGATGCCGAGGCTTATATCACAAAATTCAGTGAAGGTGCTTTAAGTGAGGAAGACGGAAACAAGTTTATAGAAATAAGAACAACTGATGCGACCCTTGTGGTACCTATGAACATGCTCAAAGGAGAAAAGGAAAAAGGAAATATTGAACTTTCTATAGGAATGGCTGATAAAACCGACATTACTGAAGGGATAAGGAAAAAGATAGGTGAAAGACCTGTTATTGAACTTAACTTGAGTGTGGGAGGCAACACGGTAAATTGGAATAATCCTAAAGCTCCTGTTATAGTATCCTTGAAATATAATCCGGATAATAAGGAACTTAAAAAGCATGAACATATATCTGTATGGTATATAGACGGCGACGGGAAGGTAAATACGATTCCTAATGGGAGATATAATCCTGATACAGGGATGGTTACATTCATAGCAAAACACTTTAGTAAATATGCTATAGCATATGTGGAAAAAACCTTTAATGATCTTGCAGGTTATAGCTGGGCTAAAAATTGTATAGAAGTAATGGCGTCAAAGGGTATAATAAGCGGAACCACCGAAACAAGCTTCAATCCGGGAGCTGATATCAGCAGGGCAGATTTTATAACATTGCTTGTTAAGGTGCTCGAACTTGATGCTGAATTCAGCAGTAATTTCACAGATGTAAAAGCCGAAGAATACTATTATGAAGCGGTAGGAATAGCTAAAGCACTCGGAATAACAGCAGGAACCGGAAAAAACATGTTTGACCCGAAGGCTCCTATCACAAGACAGGATATGATGCTTTTGGTTACAAAAGCTTTAAAAGTAGCAGGAAAGTCTGATCTAAAGGGAACGATGAATGATATTAAATCCTATAGTGATGCACCAAAGGTTTCTTCATATGCTGTCGAGAGCGTAGCAGGACTTGTAAAGGCTGGAATAGTAAGCGGTTATGATAACAAAATTGACCCTGCCGGAAAAACTACAAGAGCTCAGGCTGCATCAATTATTTACAAGCTATACAATCTGGAAGATTAAGATTGATTTTCATGAGTAATATTTGTTGCCTATAGTAAAGCTGTCTTGGTATAGCGTTGCTATAGGCGATATATTTTTTTAAAACAGGAGGATTTAGATACCTGGGTTGAAGCGCACTGAAGATGCAACATGTTAGACCGTAACATAATGTGAATCCTGTAGCACTGTTAGAAAATCTGCTTTATGCGAAACAGAGAGGGAGACGAGCCGATTCCTATTTGGCGAAGTCCATGGAAGGTGCAAAGAACTTGGGATTTCTGCACCCAAGAATCCTCCGGTGTATGGGGAACGGTATGATATGAAAGTATTTTATGGAACGCAGACAAAATGGGAAGCAATATAATGATGAGGATGTTTATGGTAATTAAGGATTAATAGCTAAATCTAATAGATGAATTTTATTCTCTAAGCAGCAGTTCTTTAGATTTCGAATGCACTTATAAACTTTAAATGAAAATATATCTGTACATGATCTTATAGCCTAAAAACAATGTCAGAATATAGAATCAAATCATTCGACTCGGATCACTTGATTCTATATTCTCCATAAAACTATAAGTTTACGAAATTGCCCATTTTACGGGTAGCTTGACTACAGGATAATTTATAATT
>CAYQCA010000004.1:36068-48107 GCA_964415835.1 uncultured Clostridium sp.
TCACAATATATGGAGAACTATACAAAGCAGAATATAAATCAGTATGTTATGAGCCTTAACGTTCAGATTAGCAACAGCATAGATATGTATGTGGGAGATATGCAAAAGGTATTACTCATGTTGTCACAGGATTCGAATCTTCCAATAATTGCCGATAGTAGATTTGTTGGTACCTATGAGGGATATCAGGCATACAATAATTTTTACAGCAACGTACGTTCACTCATTTTTTTCAAAGGCTATAAATCATTATCCGTTGTCTTGTATGGCAAACAAGAGATATTAACAACAGATTTAAATAGCAGCAAAGACTTTGAGTATCTACATAAGGCTTTAAACAATGATATGTATAAGGAAATTACCAATGCGAGACAGTCTATGGTTTTACTGCCAGAGTTTTCTTTGATACCAGAGTCAGACAAGAACAGCCTGTTTTCACAAGCAGTCAAATTATGGGGAGCCCTACCAGGGGAAAAAGACTTTATGGTACTCAGTGCCGATCAGAATCTTTTCTCGAAGTTCCTGAGCGGCGTAAATAATAAGGCCTTTGATGATATACTTATAACAACGGCTGATGGAAAGGTTATATTCAGTTTGAATTCTAAAAAATCTTCTTATGACAGTTTTAGAAAAAAGAATATTAACAGATTGTCTGTATTTGAAACAATAAATATCGATGGAAGGGATTATTACGCTACAATAAACAGTTCTAAAGCTACAGGTTGGCAAGTAATATCCCTGATTGGCAAGAATAAAATAGACAGGCAGATTTCTAAATCTAAAATCACAATTATACTTATTGCTTCAACAGGTATAATTATTTTTATTGTTCTTGTGAATATTTTTGTAACCAGAAGCACAAGAGACTTAAAGAAGCTATCAAAAATGATGAAAACTGCGGAACAGGACAATTATCAGGGCAGAAGTGAAATAAATAGAAATGATGAAATCGGTGAATTGAGCAGGAGCTTTAACCTCATGGTTAAAAATGTGCTAAAAAATCAAGTATTGAGGAAAGAAGCTGAAATAAAAACCTTACAGGAGCAAATAAATCCGCACTTTCTATACAATACTCTGGATACCATCAGTTCATTGGCGATAAAACATGAAAATGAGAAGATAAACGATACTGTTGAACGGTTAGCAGATTTTTACCGCTACAACATAAACAGCGAGAGTACTAACCTTGTGGATGTAGGCACTGAAATTCAGCATGTAAAAAATTACCTCGAAATAATTAAAATCCGATTTGGCAACAGGTTGAGAATCAATTATGAAATAGACGAAGCTGCGCTTAATTTCAAGGCTATAAGGTTTATGCTCCAACCTGTGTTGGAGAATGCAATTCACCATGCCTTCAATGAGATGTTTCAAAACTGCGAAATCAGTATCAAGGCTTATTTAAGTGAAGATACCGTAATATTTGAGGTAGCAGATAACGGCAGCGGGATAGAAAAAGATAAGCTGGACAGGATTTTAAGCTATATCAATGGTGAAGGATGTTCTGTCAACGGAAAAAGCAATGGGGGAGTAGGCCTAAGAAATGTGAACTTAAGAATTAAGCTGTTGTTTGGAGATGCTTATGGGATAAGTATTAAGAGTACCGAAGGAGATGGTACTTGTGTAGTGATAACAAATCCGAAGATGAAATGAGGAAAGGATATGCTTAAGATTATAGTGGCAGATGATGAAGAGCTTATCAGAGGAAAGATAGTATACTTGTTAAATAACAGCAGCATTGGGTTTGATGCCATATTAGAGGCGGGAAACGGGCAGGAAGCTATAGATATTATTGAAAATGGAGAAATACCGGATATAATAGTTACGGATGTTAGAATGCCGTTAATGGGCGGGCTGGATTTGATAGAAAAAATCAAAGGTTTATACCCTGAGGTCAGATTTATAGTGGTAAGCGGCTACGCAGAATTTGAGTATGCAGTAAAAGCTATGCAGTTTGGCGTGACCAATTACGTACTAAAGCCGGTTAAAGCAAATGAACTGATAACAATTATTGAAAAAATGCAGGACGATATCATGAAGTTCAGACAGGAAAAGGAAGCAATTATGCAGACAGAGTCTGTAATGAATGAAAATAGGAGAATGGTTTTCGAAAAAACGTTATATAGCTTTCTTACAAGTCAACAGGATGACCAGGATTTGGAGAAGAGTCTGGGAAATGGGTATTTAACACTCAAACACAGTTATTATGGTATCTCTGCCATGAATGTTAATAGTAATAATGAGCATGAGAGCATTGCAGATAGCAGGCTGCCTGGAATTCAGAATAATGATGTTAGTAACATAATCAGGTCATATATAGGCAATGAACATGAGGATATCTGGATTATAGAGAACTTTGCCAGGAAAGATGCTTTTGTTTTGGTCTTTGGCGGAAGAAATGCATCAGAGATATATGAAAAAGCAACAAAAGTTACAAAACAGACTTATAGAATGTTAAATGAAAGCTATAGACTGTCAGTTACTGTTGGAATAAGCAATGTATGCACTGATTTGAAAACTGCATACAAAAATTCCGTAGCTGCTCTGAAACAAAGATTTTTATCGGGTGCGAATAACATTATTTTTTACAGCGCAAATGTTATATATAAGGATAAGGCTTCAGAGTCTTTTGTTTTTAAGGTAAAGCTTCTGGAAAAGAGTTTGGAGAATGCATGCATTACAAATGCAAAGAAGATACTTATGCAATTTGCAGAAGAAGTATTCATAGAGAAAATTACTGACTATCTAGGAGAGACTTCAATAGACTACTTGTTTAATGAATATATAAATATAATTATCAGGTATGGATTAAAGAATAATACTGCTGTTATGGAAATAATTGATGCTGATGTAATCTCCGGAAAAGTGCTTGAGTATCTTGACGACAAAAATGATATATTGAAGGTAATTGAAAAAACTGTTGAAAATATCTTCAGCTATCAAATTGAGGAGTGTGGGGAAAAGCAGCAGAATAACATTATGAATATTAGTGTTATGGATAGAATTTTAAACTACATTAATAAAAATATTAATGATGAGATTACACTGCAGACCATATCAGAGAAGTTTATTATTAATCCTTCGTACCTTTCGAGGGTTTTTAAAGCTACTACAGGTCAGGGTTTTGTCCAATATGTCACAAGTATAAAGATAGAAAAGGCAAAGGAACTTCTTAAAAACAATGGAATGGATATAGCGGATATTGCGCTTGGATTGGGCTTTTCAGACCAGCAATATTTCAACAGGGTTTTTAAGAAAACGACAGGGCATACCCCGAATGAAGTCAGAAACATGAGTAAAAAAAGTCCAAAAAATTCGTAAAATTTTTACTATAAGGCAAGCTCTTCTATAATGTATACTAAAGTCGAATCAAGGGATTCAAATACATTTAAGAAGGTGGATTGCTTTGTCTTTATTATGGAAGCAGCGATGGCTTATCCTGTTTGTTTTGCCGGGTTTTTTCTTTTTTCTTTTTATTTACTATTTACCTATGTATGGAGTAATTATTTCTTTTCAGGATTACGATGTGTTCAAAGGAATATTTCATAGTAAGTTTGTTGGATTTGATAATTTCATGACAATTTTCAGTATGCCTGATTTTATAGGCGCTTTGAGGAATACTGTCCTCATAAGTGTTTTAAAACTAGCTATAGGTTTCCCAAGTACAATAATCTTTGCTTTATTAGTTAATGAGATAAATAAAAGCTGGTACAAAAAAATTGTCCAGACAATATCATACCTTCCGTACTTTATTTCATGGGTTATTGCGGCAGGTATCTGGTATAAAATGTTGTCCATTGACGGTGGCGTATGCAATGACTTTCTTATGTCATTGCACATCATAAAGGAACCTTATTATTTTGTTGCTGAAAAAGCAGCATTTTACCCAATTATTGTTTTTACAGATGTATGGAAAAATGTGGGCTTCGGTGCAATTATATATATAGCGGCACTATCTACAATAAATGTAGAATTATACGAAGCAGCTAAAACTGATGGAGCAAGCAGATTCAAGCAGATATGGCATATTTCGATTCCAGGCATCAAGTCTACTATTGTATTGATGTTTATCCTGAGCGTATCCGGATTGATGAGGGCAGGTCAGGATCAAATGTGGACTATGGGCAATGTTACGGTCAGGGGTATGGGAGAAATCCTAGATACTTTGATACTGAGGAATTTAAAGGATATGGGACTGGCCGGATATTCTACAGGAACCGCAATGGGAATATTCCAAGCGTTTGTAGGACTTATATTATTCCTCTCCTGCAATTATCTTGCGAAGCTAATGAAAACTGACTCAATTATATAAAGAGGTGGAATTACTTGAAAAAAAATAAATTAAGCGCATTTCAATGTATAAATAATATTTTGCTTTTCCTTTTCATTACAATTTGTATCTATCCGTTTATATATGTATTAGCCATATCATTTAATGATGCTATGGATGCACAAAGAGGAGGAATATATTTTTGGCCTCGTATTATCTCTATAGAGAGCTATAAGGCTATATTCAAAAATGCAGGACTGCTTGTTTCATATGAAATAACAATTTTTAGAGTTGTTGTAGGGACGTTTCTACATGTAATACTTACTTCCATGTTTGCATTTGCATTAACTAAAAAGGACTTTATTTTTAAGAGATTTCTAAATTGGTGGGTTCTAATTCCAATGTATTTTACCGGCGGTATTGTGCCTACTTATGTGATTTTTCACATGCTTGGACTTACAAATAGTATTCTCGTTTATATTGTTCCTCATCTTTTATCTACGTTTAACATTTTGCTGGTAAGGACCTTTATTGGTGAATTACCCAAGGCACTTGAAGAATCCGCTGTTATAGATGGGGCTAGTGATTTTACCGTGTTTTTTAGAATTGTATTTCCATTAAGTTCACCGGTACTTGCAGCAGTTGCTTTGTTTGTAGGAGTATTTCATTGGAATGATTGGTTCTCCGGATTTACATATATGACGAATGAAAAGCTTTGGTGCGCACAGAATGTATTGCTTCAAATAATACAATCCAATGAAGCTTCGAATATAGCATATATTTCTAAGATGACTCAGGGATTGGCGATTACTGTTACATCAGAATCAGTGAAGATGGCCATGCTCATAGTAACGGTAGTTCCGATTGTTGTGATATATCCTTTCCTTCAGAAATACTTCGTAAAAGGTATGATGATAGGCTCCGTTAAAGGATAAGTGCGACACGAGGTCGCACAGATAAATGTTTGAAATGCTTGGTACAACTACGTTTCAAGTATATTACAAACCTCTTGTTCCGTCAAGAGTAACCTAGCAACAGGTTTGGATTCGGTAACGGTCCTAACGAAGCTGTTGTGATAATGTAGCCCTTAAGTCAAAGCCGTGAGGCAGAGACGTTACTGCTAGCATCAAGGTGGTTAGGGAACTAGGTTGTTGAGTGATATGGTTAAATTAAATAAATTGTCGTTAAAACGCCGTGATAACGAACAAGCGAAAGATGCTGAGTCGTTTGAACCAAAATGGTACACAGCTGGTTGCCCTGCTTTATCCTCGGGGTACACGGATAGTAAAGCTGTCGGCGGAGAGACAGAACCTAAGTCACTTGTTAAGTTATCTGTGGGAAACGTGGTAAGCCCGTAAACTTCTCCAAACGGAGTAGACAGCCGCAAGGTAAGTCAAAGAGCTGCGGGTATGAGATGGTGGAAAAAGCAAATGCCATTCTGTAATGGGATGGATAGGGGGAAATGCCCTGACGCGAAAGTGTGCAGACTTCCACGTAAGGTGATTTGTTACAAGAGAGTTTGAGGAATTTCAAAAGTGTAGGAAACTACACTATAGGAAGGAAAGCAAATGAACGCCCAAAAAGTGTGTGCACCTTCCAACGGTGCTTATGATAGGGATATTAAACTACATCAAAGCAAGGTTAAGAAACTTCAAATGCGTATTGTAAAGGCGCAGAAGCAGAGAAAACATAATAGGGTTAAAGCATTGCAATGGTTACTCACACATTCATATAGTGCAAAAGTACTGGCAGTACACAGAGTAACAACCAACAAAGGGAAAAACACTCCTGGAGTTGACGGAGTTACATGGAAAACTGACAAACAGAAGAAAGAAGCTGTAAACGAGTTAAAAAGAAGGAGGTACGAAGCGCAACCATTAAGAAGGATATTCATTCCCAAGAAAAACGGGAAGAAAAGACCTTTAGGGATACCCACCATGATGGATAGAGCCCAACAGGCACTACACCTTATGGCACTAGACCCAGTAGCAGAGACCATTTTGGATGACGAAACCTATGGATTCAGACCAAAGAGAAGTACAGCGGATGCAATAGAAGCAATATATAAAGCTGTAGCTGCGAACAAGGACTGTGCAGAATGGGTAATAGAAGGAGACATCAAGGCTTGCTTTGATAACATAAGTCATGAATGGTTAATACAAAACATTCCTATGGATAAAAGAATACTCACTAAATGGTTGAAAGCAGGTATCGTTTTTAAAGACGAGTACAGTGATACAGAAGCTGGAACACCTCAAGGCGGAATAATTTCCCCATGCCTTGCAAATCTAACTCTAAACGGACTGGCAAGTATGCTAAAAGAGAAGTTTATCCGAACATCAAAAAAAAGGAAAAACAGTAAATAGTAAGGTGCATACGATAGTTTATGCTGATGACCTTATAGTCACAGGCAAAAGCAAGGAGTTTCTAGAGAATGAGGTATTGCCCGAGGTCAGAAAATTCATGCAACAGAGAGGATTGTCATTATCAGAAGAGAAGACAACAATAACTAATGTTAATGATGGATTCGATTTTTTAGGGCAAAACACAAGAAAGTATAGAGGAAAGATACTAACCAAGCCAGCCAAGAAGAATGTAAAATGCTTTCTTGATGGAATAAGAAAAGTAATACTTGAAAACCCATCAATAGCACAGGAAAAACTTATTGGCATGTTAAACCCCAAAATACGTGGATGGACTAACTACCATAGGCACATAGTAGCAAAGGAAACATATTCATATGTTGACTATCAAATATACAAGGCTATATGGAAGTGGTGCAGAAGACGACACGGCAAGAAAGGCAAATGGTGGGTAAGCACTCGGTATTTTCATAGAGTTGGAACAAGGAACTGGGTATTTGCCGCAAAGAATCAGAAGGGTGAATTAACTCAACTGATAAGGGCAGATGACACAAAGATTATACGCCATACCAAGATAAGAAAGGGCGCAAATCCTTATGACTTAGAGTGGCAGACATATTTTGAGGAACGCGAAGGCGAAAGAATGTTTGAAGGAATGTCAGGAAGAAAAGCATTAAAGAAAATGTGGAGCAATCAAAAAGGCAAATGTACCTTATGTGGGGATGTCGTAAACAAGACAACAGGATGGAAAATGCACATAAACGACCTAAACAAAAAAGAAATAGTACATCCACAATGTCACAGAAAAATACATCCCGAATTGATGGAAACAGCGCCGGTCTAAGCACGGCAGTGTTTAGATTTTAAATTGCTTGAGCGCAATGCGGTGAAAATCGCACGTTGCGTTCTTAGGGGGGCGAACTTCGGTGACGAAGGAGCCTACCCGATAAAGATATAAAATACTTTGATAAGTATTTTGTAAATATAACAAAACTAAAGGAGAGTTAAAATGAAAAAAATGAAAAGTCTACTGGTATCATTTCTTGCTTTGGTCGTTCTATTGTCAGTTACAATCACCGGTTGTGGAAAGACAGACATGACAAATTCCTCAACAACCCAACAAGAGCAAGAAAACTCGAGTTCACAAACAAGTGAAGGTTCAAAGCAAACACAAAGTGATCAACTCCCCAAGGAACTTGTTGTGTCCTCCTTCAACTGGGGATGGCCAACAGTTGACCCCTCTAAGGATAGGATAGGACCTGAACTTGAAAAAGCGCTTGGGTTCAAAGTCAAGTTGAATGTAATAAAAGTTGGTAGCTCTGATGAAGCCGACAAGAAGTTGCAGCTATGGGCATCAACAGGTGCGGATGACATGCCGGATATTTTGATGACTACAAGCTCAACGAATGCTGTGCAGACTATAGATACTCTCGGGAGAAATGATGTACTTCTGGATTGGAACGATATAATGGGTAAAATGCCGAATTATGAATTAGAGGTTAGTGACTTCTTGACTATTTGTACTGATGTGCAGACCAAAAAAATGTTCCGGGTACCACAGAATTTTGCTTCACAGAAGGCATCGTCATCAGCCTCTGATCCCCTTATAAGGAAGGATTTGCTGGATAAACTTGGGCTTGCGGTTCCAAAGACAACAGATGAACTGTATGAAGTTTTAAAAGCTTTTAGAGATGAGATCAAGACTACTGATGGGAGCAAGGTAATTCCGATGCTAGCTTTCGGAGAAATGTTCTGGAATGATAAAAAATTGTTTGATAATCCAAGTGTTTCACTTGCATCCAGTGGAAATGTTACCAATGGTTTGAATGACTGGTTTACAGATAAGGACGGGAAGGTCCAAAGACATGACATGGTATATACAGATAATCTTATAGCGTTTGTATCATTTTATAACAAGCTCTATAACGAAGGACTGCTAGATAAAGAGTGCTTTACCATGAAATATGGTCAGTTCGAAGAAAAGGCATCAAGCGGAAGAGTAGGTGCTTATACTGTTTGGGGCTCTCACGTAATGAAGATAAACGATGCACTTGCTAAAACTGATCCAAACGCTATGTTTATGGGAACTATATTATTTGACAAGAATACGAGAGACAAATTTGAATTTTCTAAATCGAAGCTGGATGTCTTTTCTTACTGGATTATAAAGAAGAAAATACCTCAGGATCAGTTAAATGGATTGGTTAAATATTTTAATTATACAATGGGCGATGAAGGCTTCAAGTTGACATATTATGGTGTGAAGGATGTTGACTGGGAGTTGGATGCCAATGGTAAGATTATTGACACTAAAGAAAGTATCGCTAAATTTAATGGAAATGGAGGCGCAAAACTCCCTGAAGGAATATGGTACTATAGCCCGACTCCGAATTTTAGTCTTATAAAAAACTATTATGCACCTACAGCATTTGAAAAGAGAAAGGATATGATTGAAACTTGGAAGGTTATTGGTGGTCAGTTTATCAATACAGGTTACATAACCGATAAGGCAGCTTATATACAGCCTGGGAATATTGAACAAAAGAAAGGTGCCGGATATGTTGATAGGTGGAAAGACATGGTAGTTAAATGTGTAATGGCTAAGTCTAAAGATGATATCAAAGATATAGTCACTAAATGGCAGGATACTGAAAGAAAACTTGGTTATGATGAGATATCGGCAGAAAGGACTTCACTTCTTAATACTGTACCTGAATTAAATATAAAATAAAACAAGTACCTTATCGATATGGGGAAATGCTAAGCATTTTCCCATATCATAAATGAGCTTGTCAATCATTATAACCCAAAGCGTTTCTAATCGAAAGGAGTTTAGTTATGTTAAGTAGAAAGATTGCTTTTCTTATAACAGTTATTATAATCTGCTTTCCAATGATTTATTCTGTACAAGCTTCCAGCTCAAATCTTGACCCGTTTCCAATAGGAATCTGCTGGGGTCCAAGTACTAGTGATACTACACTTGCCAAGTATCAAGAGATTAAAGACATGAATGCTACATTTGCTTTGCTGGGACCTATGAATCAAGAATTCTCAACATGTGATGCTGCGTTGCAAAAATGTGCAGCTGTCGGATTAAAAGGTATTATTTCAGATGAAAGGATGTTATCATACTTATACTATATAGATCAGCCATCTTCCGGTAATAGGAAATATGTTTCCAGCAGTAATTCATTAGGACAGACTTTTACTACTACAACAAATACATACAATTTTTTCTGTTTTGTTAAACTAAATATCGATTATGCTACCTGGTCTGCAGGGACAACGCTAACATTAAGTTTATATGATAGCCCCAGTAAAATAAATCTGTTAGGCCGTAGTTCAAAAACAAGTCCAGATAGTGAAGGGGGCTTTCCTGTTTTCCTGTTCAGCCTTGGAACATCACTAGCTGCAAATACATCTTATTATATTGAACTCACAAGTAACAGTACAGCAAATGTTCAGGTTAACTGCAGTACAACAGATGCTTATAATGGCGGGACAGCTTATGATGCTGGAATACAGGGAGCATATGATTTTTGGTTTAAAATAAAGTTAGGAGAGAAAATGTACTTGGACGGGAGTTCACCAAGTACTACAGATATTGATGAAATCGCAAATCACTATAAAAATAATCCTGCACTTTTTGGATATGAAGTTTTTGATGAACCTTCTCTGCCGTTAATGACACGTATGCAATCTACTATTGAGCGATTTAGGCAGGATGATCCGGATCATATAACATTTACCAACCTGTTTCCTAACTATGCCAACTCGGCACAATTAGGTATTAGTAACAGCGATATAAGCGGGTCTTATGTGACTCCAACCAAGTCATTAGGGCAAACATTTATGACAAATGCAGTTACAACCTGCATATCAACCATACAGCTGTTTATTGATAACACTCAATGGAGTTCTAATGAAAATCTGACACTCAAACTCTGGGATTCAGCTGCCAAGACTTTGCTGTTAGGTCAATATACTCTAAATAGTTCTATGATTATACCCTCTACACAATATCCGTTGTTTACTCTTAATGCAACAGTCAGTCCAAATACGATTTATTATTGGGAACTCACCCATGACGGCGGAGCAGATAACTCTGTTGGCTTGGTAGTCCGTTCGGCAAATGGTGTAGATTGGGAGAGAGATGGGACGGCATATGAAGCAGGGACTCCGATAAACTCGGATTTTTGGTTTACCATAAATCAAAAAATAGATGGTTTGAATTATGAGTATTATGTATATAATTGGGCAAATAAACGTCCTGACGTTGTAGTGTATGATCATTATCCTTTTAAAGAACCAAGTGGTATCTCATCGAATTATTTTGACAATATTGAAATAATTCGTCGCCAGACACTTCAGGCTTCAGTTGATTTTTGGGCGTATATCCAGTCTGTGGGTATTAGCAATTCACTTAGAGTACCTTCTGAAGGTGAGATTAGATACCAGGTATATACAAATCTTGCGTATGGTGCAAAAGGCATTGTATACTTTACTTATGTTGTTCCCCACTTCGGTGAAAGTTTTCATGATGCTCTCGTTCTTCCTGACGGTACAAAAAATATAACATATACATATGCAAAAAATATAAACGGGGAGGTATTGAAACTTGGTACGACATTAAAAACATTGACTTCACAGGAGGTCTACCATACTGGGGCAACAATACCTGATTCTACCAAAGTACTCCCGGAGGATTTTTTCTGGAAGCCTGTCGATCTCTCACAGCCATTGGTTATTGGGTATTTTAAGAATATTGAGGGAAAGAGATATGTAATGGTTGTCAACCGAGATCCTGTCAGCTCAAGGAACGTTACATTCCAGCTTTCTTCGAAACCAGGCAATGTAACAGAAGTATCTAAAACCACTGGACTTAAAGTAAGTACAAACTACAATTATTCTTCCGGTACTTTATCAGCTGCATTTGCTCCTGGAGAAGGTAGGCTTTATGCTATATCGAATGATATACATGTAGGAATGGATACAGTTGGAAGTGGTACGGATGTCCCAAGTAGCAACGCTTTTGCAGCAACAAAGGCGACAGCAAATCAAAATGAAACCGTTAATCTGCTTAATCTGTATATAGATAGTAATGCAGTGGGAACTGCAAGGATGGGGATATATAGCGATAATAACGGCAGTCCCGGAACATTGCTTGCACAGACAGGAGATATAACTCTTGTAAATGGATGGAATACAGGCGTAATTCCAAGTACAAGCTTGGTTTCAGGTACGGATTACTGGTTGGTGTTTTGTTTCAGCCAAGAAGGAAGCGTTGTACGATATAATGCAACGGGTACACTCAAATTTGTGCAGAATTATTCATACGGAGAATTACCGTCTACGGCACCTGCTATGACTAATACTAATGCAACTACTTATTCGTTCTATGCCAGT
>CAYQCA010000004.1:48207-52628 GCA_964415835.1 uncultured Clostridium sp.
TACGGCACCTGCTATGACTAATACTAATGCAACTACTTATTCGTTCTATGCCAGTGGGACGTCGAATTTGGGCATGGATACAGTTGGAAGTGGTACGGATGTCCCAAGTAGCAACGCTTTTGCAGCAACAAAGGCGACAGCAAATCAAAATGAAACCGTTAATCTGCTTAATCTGTATATAGATAGTAATGCAGTGGGAACTGCAAGGATGGGGATATATAGCGATAATAACGGCAGTCCCGGAACATTGCTTGCACAGACAGGAGATATAACTCTTGTAAATGGATGGAATACAGGCGTAATTCCAAGTACAAGCTTGGTTTCAGGTACGGATTACTGGTTGGTGTTTTGTTTCAGCCAAGAAGGAAGCGTTGTACGATATAATGCAACGGGTACACTCAAATTTGTGCAGAATTATTCATACGGAGAATTACCGTCTACGGCACCTGCTATGACTAATACTAATGCAACTACTTATTCGTTCTATGCCAGTCCGTGATGTACTATCTGGTAAATAAAAGATAGGCAATTCGACAAAGCGATGTAATCCCTGCCTAAAAGATTTTACTAACTCCTGAAATTAATGGCTTCAGGAGTTAGTAAAAATCTGCTAAAGGGATAGTAATGGAGGTCGAATCGGTGAAAAAGTATGCTTTTATGTGGGCATGTGGCAGGGTGTTTACATGAATGCTATACCAATATCGAATAACAGTACAATGAAAGGTGAAAATAATGTCAGATATAAATGATTTAAAAGCTATGTTCAGGGATTCTTCTCCTGAATTCAGGTCGGTGCCGTTCTGGTCTTGGAATGACGATTTGTGTGTTGATGAGCTTGTGCGTCAGGCAAAGGATATGAAAAATAGAGGAATGGGAGGTTTCTTTATGCATTCCCGCGAGGGTCTTGAAACAGAATATATGGGGTCGGATTGGATGAAATGCATAAGGGAGACAGTCAATGTAGCGAAAGAGGAAGGAATGGGAGCCTGGATATATGATGAGGATAGATGGCCTTCAGGTGCAGCGGGTGGGTTGGTGCCTGCTAAAGGTGGAGACGCTTTCAGGTCAAAGGGATTGACAATAGAAATCGTCAAAGAAGGAAGTTTTATCAGTGATGATAAAGTTCTAGCCTTATTCAGAACTTATTTGGACAACGGTTCGATAAAAGGATGTGAAAGACTGGAGGTTAATACACAGCATACGGTAGCAGAAAATGAATTTCTACTGGCGTTTAGGTGTGAAGTATCATGGCCTTGCGAGTGGTTCAATGATGACGCACCTGCCGATAATTTAAACCCAGATTCGGTAGCCGCTTTCGTAGAAACTACATACGAGGTATATAAGAAAGAAGTAGGTGAAGAGTTCGGGAAAACCATCCCGGGAGTCTTTACTGATGAACCGAATATTGCAAACGGTCAATATGAGCACACCAACAGAGGAGGCTGGATCCCATGGACAGATGGTTTTGCTGAATATTTCAAGGCAAAGAGGGACTACAACATATTGGATTTCCTGCCATACATATTCTTCAAAGGTGAAAAGTCATCAAAAACACGGCATGATTACTGGAGAACTATTTCGGACAGGTTCTGTGATGCATATTCAAAACAGCTTGGTGAGTGGTGCGAGCAAAATAATCTTGCTTTTACTGGACATTATTTATATGAAAATGAATTAGGCAAATCAACAAAGTATAACGGAGCAATCATGCCTCATTACAGGTACCAACATGTGCCGGGAATAGACATGCTGTGTGAACAGACGCAAGAATATCTTACAATAAAACAATGTACAAGTGTTGCAAATCAATTTGGCAGAAAAAGAGTTTTAACAGAAACATATGGATGTACGGGGTGGGATTTAACATTTGAAGGCCAGAAATGGATTGGAGACTGGCAGTTTGTTCTGGGTGTAAACTTAAGATGCCAGCATCTTGCATTGTATAGCCTGAAAGGATGCAGGAAACGTGATTTTCCCCCAGTGTTTAATTATAATACATCATGGTGGAAGTACAATAATGTAATAGAAGACTATTTTGCACGTATTTCTACTATCATGAGCCAGGGTAAAGTTATCCGGGATGTTCTTATTTTGCACCCTGCTTCAACTGCATGGTCAATGATGGGCAATAATCAGTGTACCACCTCAGGACAGCTTTCCGACCTTCAAACGAAATATGTCGATAAAATTGGAGAGCAGTTTAATAATTTTTTGAAACTTATACTTGCTTCGCATTACGATTTTGACTTGGGCGATGAGACTATAATGGAGGAAAAAGGAAGGGTCGAGGATAAAAAGGTTTATGTCAACCTTATAGGCTATTCAGTAGTAGTAATCCCTCCGATAATAACGACGCTGCTCGGCAGTACTGTAAAGCTATTGGAGAAATTTATGAATACTGGGGGGAAAGTTATAGCAGTAGAGCCTCTTGCTACGATGATTGATGGTCAGGAATCCTGCAAAATTGATAAATTTTTTAAACATTCTAACATATTGATAGCAAAAGGACAGGATGAAGTACCTTATCTTCTCGAAAGGTTATTGCCCAGAGAAGTCAGCATTCGCAACAAATATTTAGTTGAGGCGCCTGAATTTCTATATATGCTTCGGGATTTACCAGATTGCCGTATGTTTTTCGTGGTGAATAATGACCGTAATAATTCTTATGATGTTTTTATCAATATAAACTGTATGGGAAGTGTTGAGGAATGGAATCTGCTGACTGGCGAAATTGAGAATATCTCTGTCAATATAATTGACAGACAGGTAAGCTTTACAGCCACCTTTGGCCCAGTTGGATCAAGGCTTTATATTATAAATAAGAATAAAGAACCCAAGGTTAATAACGAACAGATCGAAAAAATGCATCATTATACTGCAAGAGAGATTTATTCTGCACTAGGCCCTGTCTGCAGAGTTACACGTACCATGCCTAATGCCCTGATACTGGATAGGTGTTTTTTTAAGATGAATGTCGGGGATTGGTCGGAGGAGATGGATGTGTGGCAAGCACAGAAAGGGATAAGAAATCTATTAGGAATGAGACAGGTATTTTATAATGGACTTACACAGAGGTATAAATGGATAAATAAACCTCATCCTAACGACAATACCCATGTTGAGTTTAGATTTTACTTTAATGTTGATGATGTACCAGCAGGGGACGTATATCTGGTGGTGGAAGAAGCAAAGAATTTTGAAATCGAATTTAATGGTAATGCTATTCAAAACAGTCCTGATGGATGGTTTATGGATAGATGTTTTGATAAGATAAAACTTCCGGAATTAAGGAAGGGAATGAATGAAATTATACTATCCTGCAACTATACTAACAGGATGGAAGTCGAGGACTGTTATATAATAGGTGATTTTGGTGTCAATGTGAATAGAAATATTGTAGCAGAACAGGAAAGCCTGCACTTTGGAGATTGGTGTCTGCAAGGATATTTAAATTACTGCGGCAGCATTATTTATCACTTTGACTTCAATTATTCAAGTAACTCGAATGAAAGAGCAGTTCTGGAACTTGAAGATTATAGTGCCGTAACAGTTGAAATAAAGGTTAATGGCCAAACAGCTGGTCATATACCGTGGAGGGCTGCAAACAGGCTTGATATAAGCAAATTTTTACATGGAGGTAATAATAAAATCGATATAGAAGTTATGGGCAGTCCACGAAACCTTTTTGGTCCATTCCACCAGGCTGCAGGTGATTTGCCATGGACCGACTGGTCATCTTTCAGGCGGGAAGGTTCGGAATACACATCTGGTTATGTGGTAAAGTCTTATGGGTTAATGGGAAAGGTTATAATTTATAAGGAAAGACTATGATTATACGAATTGCTTGATGCAGAAAACTTACTTTACACTAACTTTCTAAAAACAGGAGGATTTTTGTGAACTGGCTAATGCTTTTTCTTACGGTTATCATGTTATTTTTGCAGAATGTGATAATGAAGCAATACAACAAGAATATTGGAGGTTTCCGATCTCTTATACGTTTCAATATTATTTGGGCTTTGTCTGTGTTGCTTTTTTTCATAGTTATAGCAAAGGGGCGATATGAGTTTCATCTGCCGACCTTACTTTTTTCAGTGGTGTTTGCTTTGGCATATACTGCTGTAATTTTGTTTCAGGTACTGTCAATCCGTAATGGCCCTCTATCCTTGTCAGTGCTGATTATTTCTTATTCTCTGGTTATTCCGGCAATTGCAGGGGTGGTGTTTTTGGGAGAGAGACTGAAGGTTGGCGGTATACTTGGAATCGGAATGCTGATATTGTCTTTGTTTCTTACAAATTATTCAAAATCAAAAGAGCCGTTAAAGCTGCGTTGGTTTGTTTATGCGTTTTTAGCGCTTTTGGGAAACGGAGTTTGCACAACGGCGCTAAAGTTTCAGCAAGATGCGTTTCCCCAACAATTT